>NZ_DXUU01000004.1:0-5953 GCF_019417665.1 Ruminococcus sp. | reverse complement strand
CACTTTGCCGTTTCCGTTGATATCTGCGGCACAACGATTCCGGTCAGAGAGAACAGACGCACTGCCCACAGATCCTGCGGCATAGTGCCGGAGAGCAAGGTAAGCGTCATTGGCGTCAATGGTCTCATTCTCGTCGCAGTCACCTCGGGTGATGTAAGGAATAGCGCCGTTGTCGATGGGCTCGTTCATACCATAGTAAAGGTCATTTATCATGCAGGCGAAGTCTACAGCTTCTACTTGTTCCATATCTGCTACACGCTGTACCAACTGGAGCATTTCACTGCGGGTCATTATATGATACTGCGTTGGATCAAATTTGACTTCGTAGACAACACAGTTATCATTCAGCACATAAACGGTATTGTTGTTTGCATAAGGAATGACATCGGTTACGCCAAGGGCTGCATCAAAATCATCTATGCTGAGAGATGTGCCTTCAAGAGTCTGGACAAGTAGCGTAGTCGACTTATATTCGGTAGCGGGGTGAGTTTGGCTTCCCCAAAAATCATATCCGAGATTGCCGATTGCTGTCATTTCATATCCTGCGACATCATAAGAGACAGATTCAAAGCCGGGAATCGTCTGCAAATAGGCGATCAATGCAGTTTCATCAGCACGATGATACTTGGAAAGCGTCAGCTGGTATGTGCCGTTTCCCATGTCTTCCAGAGAAACACTGTTGGCGTAATATCCCTCCATTTCCGGTGCGCCCTCAGCTACTGCAACAGATTCTGTGCTGTTGTACTTATAAATAGCTTTTCCAAGTTGCTCTGCCGCATCTTCCGGCAGAGAAGCATCCTTTTCCAGTTGGATAATATATGTTTTTCTCGCCACGTCTACGGCACGAAACTCTTCTGCTGTCAGATAATGATAGACACCTGGTAAGCTCTGTCGAAAATACACATCAGAATCCTGCTGCATTTCTTCCAGTGTTTTTGCAAGTGGTTCTCCCTCATCAAAAATCGCAGCCGCCTGTATCGGCAGTGCGGCAGTCAGCAAAGATGCAGCACAAATGGCGGTAAAAATCCTTTTTGCCTTTTTCATAAAAATCATCCTTTCATAAAATTATTGCAGAATATCACTCCACTGTGTATCGCTCCCCACGGATTTTGCAGCGTAATATTTCAGCATCAGATAAGCATCATCGGCATCCACTTTGCCGTTCCCGTTGATATCTGCAGCACAACGATTCCGGTCAGAGAGAACAGACGCACTGCCCACAGACCCTGCGGCATAGTGCTGGAGAGCAAGGTAAGCGTCATTGGCGTCAATGGTCTCATTCTCATCGCAGTCACCTCGGGTGACATAAGGGATGGCACCACCGGATACACTTTCCGGGATAGAGGGTATTTCTTCAAAAGAACCAAGCAGAGCGACACGTTCTACCTGTTCCAGCGATTCCACCTGCCGAACCATCTCAATCATTCCCTGATTGCCCAGCCCTGTGGAATATACATCCGGGTCAGCACACAAAACATAGCTGACTTCACCGTCCTTATTCCATGTATATGTCTTACTCTCTTTGACATCTGCGATGCCGGAAATCTCTGAAAGATCATCTGTGGTAAGCGCTGCACCGTCTTTTGTTTGAACCAATAAGAAGCGCTGATCTTCGTATCCAAAGGATTGGATGCCTTCACAATAGAATCCGATGCCGGCTTCTTCATAAGAATATCCAAAGACCTCTTTTTGCACAGATATAAAGGATGGTACTGTCTGCAAATAAGAAAACAGTTCTGCTTCCTGTACACCGGTTTTTGCAGGATTCAGTGTAAGCACATATTTCCCGTCACCGCAATCTTCCAATACAACACTATTGCTGTCAGCGGCATCATCACCGATTTTGATGTTAGAGACACCATATGAACCATACGATTCAAGTACCTTTTCCAGCTGGCTGACAACATCGTCAGAAAATATGCCGCCACGTTCCAACTGAATTACATAGCAAATTTTTGTGGTGTCAATGGCAACAAGATCATCATCCGTCAGATAGTAATACAATGCCGGGCTTGCTGTCAAAAAGCATCCCTCATCGTCTGTTTGCATTGTTTCCAGTGTTTTTGCAAGAGGTACACTGTCAATATGCAGAGGATATGCAGCAGTTGGGATGCACATAGTGCTGGCAAGTATCACTGCGGTAGAAATTGCGACTGTTGTTCTTTTTGTTTTTTTCATAAAAATCGTCCTTTCCATAAAATTATTGCAAAATATCACTCCACTGTGTATCGCCGCTTACGAACTTCCTTCTAACAATATTTTATCGCATTTCGCCATAAAAGTCAACGTTAACATTTTGATTTTGTATATATATACATATTTGGCACAGACAGTTTATGTAAAACAACCACGTGTCAATTATTTTAACAATATCATCATTGCGATATATACAAAAAATCAACTGCAAAAATCCGCCTCCCCGGAAAATTTCAAAAAAACACGTGACAAATCAACGAAAATATGGTACAATAAAAGGTAACAGCCGCCTTCTGCGGCAGCGAATGTTAAGGAGGAACCTCGTATGTCAAAAAAGCCGTATTATATTACCACGCCGATCTACTATCCGTCGGGTAATCCCCATATCGGTCACTGCTACACTACCGTTGCCTGCGATTCCATCGCACGGTACAGACGAATGCAGGGCTATGATGTCATTTTCCTCACGGGAACGGACGAGCACGGTCTGAAAATTGAACAGAAAGCAGCCGAAAAGGGTATCACTCCGAAAGAATATGTGGATGAGATCGTTAAGGTTTTCAAGGCGCTCTGGGAGCGTATGCATATCAGCTATGACCGCTATATCCGCACAACGGATGATTATCATGTAGAGACAGTACAGAAGATTTTTAAAGCACTGTACGACAAGGGCTACATTTATAAAGGCGAGTATAAGGGCAAGTACTGCACGCCCTGCGAGAGCTTCTGGACAGAGTCCCAGCTGGACGAAAACGGCTGCTGTCCTGAATGCCACCGGGAAGTTACTGAGGCAAAGGAAGAGGCATATTTCATGAAGATGTCACCCTTTGCCGACCGGATCGAAAAGCTGCTCACCGAGACGGACTATCTTCAGCCCAAGACCCGTGCGGTTGAACTGGTGAACAACTTCATCAAGCCGGGTCTGGAGGATCTCTGCGTGTCCCGTACTTCTTTCACATGGGGTATTCCGGTAACATTTGACGAGGGACATGTGGTCTATGTCTGGATCGACGCCCTGTCCAACTATATCAGTGCACTGGGCTATGAAAACAGCGCATACCATGACTTTGACGAATACTGGCCGGCAGACGTACATATGGTAGCAAAGGATATCATGCGTTTCCACGCCATTATCTGGCCGGCAATGCTCATGGCACTGGAACTCCCCCTGCCGAAGCATCTGGCAGTCCATGGCTGGATCACGTTCAATGGACAAAAAATGTCCAAGTCACTGGGCAATGTGGTAGATCCGTTCCTGCTGGCAGACCGCTACGGCGCAGATTCTATCCGGTATCACATTCTCCGAGAAATGGCGCTGGGCGCAGACAGTTCTTTCTCCAACGAGATCATGATCAACCGCATCAACTCCGATCTGGCCAACGGACTGGGCAATCTGGTTTCCCGTACCGTGGCAATGGTGGAGAAATACTTTGGCGGCACGCTGCCGGAGGAGCGTCAGTCTGGGGAATTTGATGACGAACTCATTGCCGCTGCCACTGGTCTGAAAGACAAGCTGGAGGAGCTTCTGGACAAGACCCAGCTGAATCTCATGCTGGCGGAGATCTTCCAGGTGGTCTCCCGTGCCAATAAGTATATTGACGAAACAGCACCGTGGATTCTCGCACGGGACGAGGCAAACCGCACTCGTCTGGCGACCGTCCTCTACAATCTGCTGGAGACCATCCGCATGATCTCCGTGCCCCTGAGCGCATTTATGCCGGAGACGATGCCGAAGATCTGGGAGCAGATCGGTGCATCTGAGGCGGAAACTGCCTATAGCACCGTTTCCAGCTTCGGCACGCTGCCGGCAAATGTAACGGTACACAAGGGAGATATCATTTTCCCGAGAATCGACGTAAACAAGGAAATTGACGAGCTGAACCAGCTGATCCTGGCAAATCAGCCCAAGGAAGAGCCGGCTGAGCCGGAATATACGCCCCAGCCTCTGGCAGAGGAGATTCCCATCGACACCTTTGCACAAACGGATCTGCGTGTGGCAAAGGTCGTTGCCTGCGAAAAGGTCAAGAAGTCCAAGAAGCTGCTGAAGCTCCAGCTGGACGATGGCATGGGCGGCAGACAGGTGGTTTCCGGCATTGCGCCCTGGTATGCCCCGGAGGATCTCATCGGCAAAAAGATCATGCTGGTGGCAAATCTGAAGCCGGCAAAGCTTTGCGGCGTAGAAAGCTGCGGTATGATCTGTGCGGCAGATATGCCAAATGGGGATGTCAAGGTGATCTTCCCGGATGAGTCCCTGCCGGTGGGAGCGAAGATTCGCTGAGTTTTCCCGGAATATCGTGATATAAAATGAAAGCCGTACCCATGGGGAAAAATTCTCCACGGGTACGGTTTTTGTTACTGTGCTGACTTATGCCAGCAGTTTCTGGCGAAGCAGGGCAAGGTCGAAGCCGTTGACAGCGCCGTCGGCGTTCAGGTCGGCGAGGTTGTATTGGGTTTCGGTGAGGGTGGTTTGGTTCAGGAGGTATTTTTGGAGGAGGACGGCGTCGGCGGTGGTGAGGGTGGAGTCGGAGTTAAGGTCGCCGGGGATTTGTTCGACATAATTCTCCAATTTCCAAATCTGAAATTTTTGTGCAGTAGTATCATTTTTAGTATACATCTGCACATTTGTACCATCTTCAGTATATCCACCACTTACGTCCATTACGCAATCTGTACATTTTGACCTGAAATAGTACGCTCCTGATACGCCATAGATATACCAACTTTGTGGAGCGTTATCACTATCTTCACATGTATACACATTGGCTCCCGGTTCATTCGACCATGTTGAATCCAATGCTTGTAATGTTTTGCAATTGACAATCTTATAACTACCATCACTTTTTTGGGTGAATCGCCATATTTGACTTGGTTCTCCAACTTCATCTCGCATTGTAACATTATTATCAGTTTCGACAGTCAAGTGCTTCCATGCTTCTGTATTAATAATATAGGCGCAAAAATCTGTTCCGACATCTTGAATACATCCTAATTGTGACCAATTGTCCAATTTCCAGATTTGGAATTTTTGTGATGTTGAACCATTATATGTATACATTTGTGCATTCGCACCATCTTCTAAAGAACCGCCAGTAATATCAATAACGCAATCTGTACATTTCGACTTAAAATAATACGCTCCTGATTCACCATAGATATACCAGCTTTGTGGATCATTATCACTATCTTCATATGTATACAAATTGGTTCCTGGTTCATTTGACCATGTTGAATCCAATGCTTGTGATGTTTTGCAATTGACAATCTTATAACTACCATCACTTTTTTGGGTGAATCGCCATATTTGACTTGGTTCTCCAACTTCATCTCGCATTGTAACATTATTATCAGTTTCGACAGTCAAGTGCTTCCATGCTTCTGTATTAATAATATAGGCGCAAAAATCTGTTCCGACATCTTGAATACATCCTAATTGTGACCAATTGTCCAATTTCCAGATTTGGAATTTTTGTGATGTTGAACCATTATATGTATACATTTGTGCATTCGCACCATCTTCTAAAGAACCGCCAGTAATATCAATAACGCAATCTGTACATTTCGACTTAAAATAATACGCTCCTGATTCACCATAGATATACCAGCTTTGTGGATCATTATCACTATCTTCATATGTATACAAATTGGTTCCCGATTCATTTGACCATGTAGAATCTAGTGCTTGTGACGTTTTGCAATTGACAATCTTAGAGCCTGTTTAGTATCTTTTAAGAATAATGCGGATAAAAGCGAGGGAAAC
>NZ_DXUU01000039.1 GCF_019417665.1 Ruminococcus sp. | reverse complement strand
TTGTTTTGCTGCGACACTGTTGAAGGTCGTTTTTATGGTTTTTAGAGGTGACCTTTATAAACTATAAAAGATGTTATAAATACAATAAAAATAATACACCCAACCCTAAGCCATTTCTTTGTTTTCATCGCTAGTTCCTCCATAACTATGCCTCTATTTGCAAGAGCATTATTTTCTTTAGTATACCATTTCCCATACAAAAAAGCAAACAAAATGATAATCCGGAACATCCCCCACTTGCCATTTCCGAAAAAATCTTTCCCGTCCCGGAAGTGCGCATACAACAAAAACCGCATACAGCAGGTTTTCCCCTGCCGTATGCGGTTTTTTCAGTTTCACGTCAACTTACGTTAACGTTAGTTCTTACTTTTTCTTTCGCTTGCTTGCCATCATAAGGGCTGCTGCCAGTGCCACGCCAGTGGGGATCAGAATTGCCGGGAACATGTCATCTGTCTTTGGTGAAGACGAAATGCTCTTGCTGCTCGATCCTGTGCTGGTTTTCTTGGATGTCGTCGTGGTCTGGGTGCCGTTTGTGCCGGAAACTGCCGTATTTGTATCGGAATCTGTACCCTCCTGGGTCGATTCAGAAGAAACCGGCTGGGTAGCGGTTGGCGTGTGCTCACCGTTCCCCTCTGTGGAATTTCTCGGCGTGGTGGTAGTTGCTGTAGTCGTCGTTGTAGTCGTTGTTGTCGTGGTAGTTGCGGAAGTAGTAAGTGTGCCAGGACCGGTGTATTCATCTACCATGATAACCACATTGTCCGTTCCCTGTGCAATGCTGAGGAGTACAGGTGCACCGGATTCATCCAGTGCCAGGCTGCCGTCCTCGTTCAGCTGATAGGTCAGAATACTTACAGTACCGTCGGCTTCCAGCTGGAAGTAGATCGGAGCTGCAATGGCGAAATCTGTCGGTGCCAGCGTTTCTGTCAGGCAGTAGGGTACGCCCACCTGTGCATTTGCAATTACGTGAGAAATTCCTTCCTCAGAAATCCATGCATCAATGAGATCGCCGCTGAGGTCAGCAACAGTCAAAGAAGCACCAGCAATTTCATTGCCTACCATATCACACTTGCGGATAACCACGCCTGTGACAGTGGTCGTCACGGTTGTATCAGCAGTGGATTCAGAGGTCGTCTGTGTCGATACCGTGGTATTTGTTGTGGTATCTGTTTTCGATGTTGTTCCTGCCGATGCTGTGGTAGCTGCCGAAGAAGCAGTAGCCGTGGAGGGAGTAGTCGCTGCGGAGGAAACAGTGGTCTTGTCAGTGATCGTTGTGGATGTCGTTGCTGCTGTGCTGGTTTCTGTGGAAACTGCAGTCGTCTCGCTAACAGATGTCGAAGCGGTTGTACCGGAGCTTTCTGTCTCAGAAACAGCAGTGCTTTCTGTTGTTGTCGTCATTGTTGTTGTTGTGCTGCCAGTGGTAGTATTGGTTGGACCTGCAGAACTTGCTGTGCTCGTTGTGTTTGTACTGCCCCCTGTGGATGCAGCAGACGAGCCGGAAGCCGTAGTAACGATTGTACTTGCTGTAGTAGCGCTTTCAGTCTGTTCCGTGTCGGATGTGGAAGAAGCTTCAGAAGATACTGTGGTGGTTTCGGTGTTGGTTTCTGTATTTGTAGAAGTATCTGTCACTTCTGTTGTTTCCGTTGTCACAGGTTTCAGTGCGTCAAACATACGGATCACGCCGTCTGTATATTCGCTCTTGCTGTCCTTGTCAATGATGACATTTTTCACAAAGCCATCCTCCACCTCAAAGGTGATTTTTGTGGCGAGTTCATAGCTATCATTCGGTGCAAGAGTTTCCTCCAGAGTATAAGCGCCATCGGGGATCTTCTCCAGGATCAGAGCTTCTGCGCCGGATGTCCAGGTGATGACCTTTCCTTCCTTTTTGATCGTGCCATTTTTGGGAGTTACATTGTCCAGTGTGCCGTCACCAGTATAGGTGAGCTTCATAGATGCGCCGGGGAGTTCAGCAACAGTGTTGCCCTTTTCGCCGACCTTAGAGATGGAGACTGTAGAAGGTGCGTCCTCCATTGTAACAACATTTCCTGTTTTCAGAAGTCCGTTTGTTTCAGTAACATTTCCAGAATTGTCTACAGTAAACGTCATTGTTTCAACCTTACGGGTATATCCATCCGGTGCTGTGATTTCCTGTAATTCATATGTGCCTGCTGGAAGCATACCTAGAACTACACTTCCCTTTTCATTGGAAGAAGTCCATGAAATGGAACTCTCGGTAATGTCGATGCCATCCTTTGTACCATTTGCATAAGAAGCATTCACCTGGCTCAAATTCACATCAGCCGGTGCGATCAGTTTCAGAACTGCACCGCCCAATTCAGCAGAACCAGCCACAGCATATTTTGTGATAGACACAGTACCCTTTTCCAGATCCAGCATAACGATCTTATTGGCATTCAGTTCCTCTTCCGTTGATGCACTATTCTTTACATCAGAAATCGTGCCATCCGGATTCAAGGTAAACGTAATTGTTTCTGCCTTTTGATATCCGTTGGGTTCTCTGTATTCTGTCAGCGTATAAGTACCTGCCGGGAGTTTTTCGATGATAGTTTCATATTCAGAAACAGATTCGAAAGAGATCTTATCCTTGGATGCACTCCATTTCTTTGCATCTGTGCCATTCTGTGTTGCGCTTACCTGAGACAAGTCGTTTTCCTGTCCGGTGACATTTGCAATTTCCAGAATTGCACCAGCCAATTCTTTCACGGTGTTATTTACAATTGCTGTTTTACTAATCGTGAGACTAGTCGCTTTGTCCTTTACTGTAAGGGTCTGTCCGTCAACTGTAACAGCATCAGTGGACACAGCCACAAGTTTTCCATTCGTGATACTGAATGTAAAGGTTGTGATAACAGCATATCCGCTGGGTGCACTGGTTTCTTCCAGAATGTACTTGCCATCCGGCAAATTTGTCAGTTCAAGAGCTGTTTCTCCAGATGTCCAAGTAGCAAGTTTCGGATTGGTCTCATCCACCTTAAATTCTGTACCGCCACTTGTCGCTACATTTTCCAGTGTGTCTTCTCCTTCATAGGTCAGCTTCATCTGCGCACCTGGCAGTTCCTTTGAGCCGTCCGCAATATCCTGCTTAGAGATAACAACACTTTCCGCTGCTGCCACAGCATCGCAGACCTGAATGGTGCTTGCATCCTCGGTGCTGTTGTAATAATAATAGCCTGTGTCTGCATCTGCGGTTTCATGGGTATCCTGTGTACCAGTGGTGTTTGTGATCACGCCATTTTCCACCGTGAAAGTCATGGTGGTATTCAGAACAGAGTAGGTGACATCATGATATTCAAATGTGCTTCCAGTTTCCTCCAGCTGATAAGTGCCGTCCGGGAGTCCCGTCAGCACCATTTCGGTTTCGCCAGAAGTCCACTGGATGGTATTTGCTGTTTTTTCTGCGCCGTCAATAGAAGCGTCAACCTTTGTCAAATCAACGGTTTCTTCGCCGGTATAAGTCAGTCTGAGCGATGCGCCGGCGATTTCCGTCTCACCTGTGATCTCCTTTTTAGAGATAGAGATCACTGACTTGTCGTCTTCCATAATGACATGGGTCTCGTCCGTCTCATCCAGCTTTAAGCCAGCGCCAACAGTTGTCACCTTGCCATTTTCATCAACTGTGAATGTCAGTTCTTCGGTCTTTGCATCGGTCAGTGTATAGCCGTCCGGTGCTTGTGTTTCTGTCAGTGTGTACGTGCCTGCCGGAAGACCCGTCAGGTTGATGCTGCCCTTTTCTGCATCAGATGTCCATGTGATGAAAGTTTTTTTCTGTTCGCCAAATGTCACAGCCGACTTGTCGGTATATGTTCCTGTCACACCTGTCAGATCAATCGTTTCATCCAAAGCAGTCAGGGTCAGAATCGCCCCATCCAGTTCCTCTGTGCCATTGACAGCATATTTACTGATGGTAATGGTCTTCTTTTCGCTGTCCATCATGACGATCTTGTTGCCGTCATTGTCTGCGTCTGCGCCTGTTACCAGGTAAGAATCGTTTACATCCGCAGAAACCACGCCATTTGTAATGGTAAAGTTCAGCTCTGTGGTAATATCATAGCCGTCCGGTGCGATGACCTCCGTCATGGTGTAAGAGCCATTCGGAAGACCGGTGATCTTCGTGGGATTCACACCGTCAGACCAGAATGTCAGGCTGCTGCCGTCCAGCATATATTCTGTGTAATCGGCAGTTTCGCTGAACTGTGTCACCTTTTTGAACTCGGTGTCACCTCTGGTCAGAGAGATCAGATTTTCTATCAGAACATTCGATGCATCATTGGCTGTGATCTGGATCTTTGCTCCAGCAAGCTCCTTTGTTCCAGTCATATCTGTCTTGCTGACATTGACAATAGAACGGTTATATACAGTGAATTTTGTTGCGGAAACGTTGTAATTCAAAGCGTCAGACTCGACTGCACCATCTGTCGTGTCGAAAAACTTTCCATCGTCCACTTTGAAAGTGATGGAAACAGGTGCATAGCCTGCTCCTGCATCTTCTGTCAGAGTATATGTGCCCTTTGCCAGAATCAGAGTCTTGCTTTTTTCTCCAACTGCATTCTGCGCATCCCATTCAATGATGCCATCTGCACCGCTGGTTCCACTTAATGTATATGTTTCTCTGTCCTCGCCCCAGACTATTGAGCTGTCCTCTGCAATCAAACTGCTCAAGGCATCCTTTGTCTTTTCATCCGGTGTCAATGTGAACACTGCGCCTTCCAGGGGGCTGCCGTTGGCATCCAGCTTTTCAAAAGTGAGCTTCGGAGTATTAGCGTGCGTATTTACGACTTGTACAGCTCCGGGAATGCCGGCTTCCAGAAGTGTCTGATTGCCGCCGGGATAGCTGACAACATAAGTCTGGCCATCTACCTGAATCGTTGTACCGTCACCGCATCTCGTAGTGCCATCCATTTCGAACACATAATACGGGGTATCCGTATCCAGATCTGTGAATTCACAGACAGCGGTATTGCTTTCTCCCATTTTGATGGTCTTTGTATCGCCCACCGGTACATATTCTCCGTATGCATTCATGGTGAACAGACCGAAGGTGAACTCAGCATTTTCATAAGAAGAATCGGATATAACAGTTTTTGTGACGATGATCTTATTTTGTTCTTCGTCCGTTTGGTTATTTGTGATGATCACATTCTTGTTTGTGGATTCGATAACTTCACCAGCACTGTTTGTTTCTGTAAATTGGATGGGTGTTGTGCCGCCGCCGTCATATACTACGATGAATGGAACATCTGTTTTCTTTGTATCCGCATCGAAGTATACTTCACCCTTTGTCAGGACTTCGCCTGCTTTTACAGGTTTTCCGTCCTCATCCAGTTCGAATACATAATATGTGGTATCCTTCTCCAGATTGTCAAAGGTCACTTCACTGCCGGAGGTCACCTTTTGTGTCTCAATCGGGTCACCAGAGCCTTCGGCATTGTCAAACAAGCCTACTATAAAGGTTGGGTTTGTTTTGATCTCATCTGAGATCAGTACCTTGCTGACGGTGATGCTGCGGGTTACCAATTCCGTGTTGGTGATGGAGCATGTGTCTCCTGCCTGAACAGCTGCCGGAGCTGTTGACGTGTAGTTGATACCAGAATCGGAGGTGTAGTTTTCGAAATCGGTATCTGCAATGACGCCATTCGCATTGGTTTCCAGCACGTAAAAATCAACGCCATTCGGAACATTTTCAAACGTCAGCTTCTGCTCTCCAGCCTCTGTGAATGTCAGCGACTGCACCGGAACATCCTCATAGCGGATGTAGTTGTTATTTGTATCCTTGGTGAAGAGTGCGAAATAGAAGGTATCGCCGGTGATCTTATCGCCATCGCCAGCCAGAGTCTTGTTGACTGTGATAGAGCCGGTGTTCTTCTTGTTGTCAACACCAACATTTACTGTGCTATTCGCTGGTGTATTTGTCGGAATTTGATTGTCAGTATAAGTCACTGTATACGGAGAAGCAACTTGACTCAGTGCATTGCCCTTTGCATCCGTTTCCAACAAGTAAATATTATCTGCATTCGTCATCCCATCATCAAGCATCTGCTGCTTCATCGAAGCCAGATCAATTGCCTGCATGGTAACCGTATCTGTAAGCTTATCGCTAGTCAATATCAAAGAAACAACATCACTAATACGCTTTGTTCCTGCTTCATCACCAAACAATGCGAAATAGAATGTACCTGCACTATCGCTAGTCTTATTGATATTGATGTCAATCTTCGTATCCGGTGTCTCCACCCAGACGCCGACTTTTGCCGGTTCAGCAACCATAACGGTATCGCCAAGGACGTCAGTATTCTGGTATGCATAAGCAAAACTGTTCCATGCGATATTTTCCTCGCCGGTGTTTGCCACATAGCTGGGGACAGTTGCGGTAAATGTCACAACAACCTCATCAGCGGGTTCGATCACAACGTTCGAATCAATCTGAATCCGGAAGTTCACTGCATCTGCCGCACTTGCATTCCAGCTCATGACATCATTCTGTCCAAGCCAATCCTTCGAGAATTCATCCAGAACGGAGGCCTTATCTGTGGAGTATGATTTCGTATAGCCTACGTCCGTACCATTCACTGTCACGGAGGTGATCTCACCCATGGTCACACCAAAGGCAGAGTTCCGGGCATAGCCAGAAACCAGACCGAGATCTCCCACATAGGGCAGACGGTCAATGATGGTCATATTCTCCAGATCCAGGGGCGAATTGTTCTTCACGTGGAGTGTATAGGTTACCTTTTCGCCCTGCATACCCTGGACATAGTTGTGAGTGGGGTTGCGGCTTTCGCCGGTGTCGGTAATCGGGTCAGTATGGGGATCACCTGTGTGACCCTGATTGGTATAAGTAATAGTCTTCCAGGACTCGGTGGTCAGACCAACGATGTTATAGTTTGCATAGCTGTGGATGGTGTCGTCCTGCTTTTCGCCGGCAACGGTATCTTCCACTGTAAAGCCCTGCTGAATGGTGGCATATCCGGTGTTAGTGATAACGCCTTCCTTTTCTACATCTGCCACGGTAGCAAATTCAATGACAAGGCACTCATTCGGTGCAAGCTTGTATGTGTCGCCAGTGAAGTCCCAGGTATAGTTTTTGCCGTCTGCGGTCGGATCGATCCATGTGATTGATCTACCGCCGTCCTCAGGCAGACCTGTTTTTGGATTCACTGTGGTAATGCGGATCGACTTCGGATAGCCGGTCTCATCGGAATAGCTATAGCTGGACGGAAGTGTATCAGTAACGCTGTAGTTTATCAGATCAGCGATATCTTTTGAAGAACCGTTTCCGTTGTAAACGACTGTGCGCCAGATCAGCGTATCTCCGGCAGTGATATAGCCGTTTTCTACGGGCTGAAGCAGCGTTTCGTCATACTCTGTTCCCGGGAAGGACTGATAAGCAAGCTTTGCAAAGCCCGGGGCTGGGAGAACATTTTTAAACGTTATCGATGCAGATGCGTTTGGTTCTTTTGTTTTAATAATTTCATCATTCTTTGTGACAATAACGTTTGTTACTGTGTTTGTTAGTATATCCTTGTCCTTTGCGCTAAGTTTGTTCAGATCATCTTTTTTCGAAGCAGTAAGCGCTGCTTGATATTTAACATAGATATTTGTATTACTAAAGCTGCTAGGACACGTAAATGTAATCTCTAGTTCATTCCCATTTTGCACCACATTGATGTTATCAGGATATGAGCTGCTGTATCCATCCGTCAATGTAACTGAACCATCTACATACACCATACCATCTGGCAGTACATCAGTCACTTTAAATGTCGCACCGCCGTAGTTTGATTTATTTGGGTCATCATTGTTCGGGCTAAATGAAATTGTATAATTGAAAGCGTCCGGGATGCCCTCATTTACTGAAACAGATTCAGTATCAACAGACTTCTCTGTGAGGAAAGATGCGCTCCGTGGGTTATAGGTAAGATCCTGTCCGTACCATGTTTTAGGTGTATCCCAATTGCCATATGATTCGATTCCCTCACCTATAGCAACATAGTTAAAATAGCCTGTCATTCCGCTATATTCAGCACCCAATGTATCATCTGCTATTTTTTGAACGCCTTCTTTAAGTGTGTTGCTTAAAGATAAGTTGGTACCCTCACCTGCATATACTGTGTATTCCAGAACAACATATCCGCCGGGCTTCAGATTAACATCTTTCAACACGTAGGATGCATTTGCATAGCCGCCTCCTTCACACTTAATAACCTCATCACCAACTGCATAGTTTTCGTCTGCGCCACTCAGTTCCATGATGGACATTTTTATGTGGTCAGCACCATACTGCCCACCCTCAAGCCAAGCTAATTCCTCGCCGCGATCGTAAACATAGAGGTTTTTAATCGTATTATCCGTGCTGTTATTTTCAAACCTCACACGATACGTAATCTCTTCCTTTTTGGCAAATTCTGCATCTTCCCCAGCAACTGCCCACTTGGTCACCTTATAATCCGCAGTGACATCCTTCGGAATTTCCAGTGTTGTGCTGCTGCCTGTCTGATCATCGAAACGGAACGACGCCGTATTGGTAAACGATGCCCCATCGCTCCGGGTTGCCTTGGCGGTAACTGTGATCACTGCCTTACCGCCCGCCGGAATGCTGCTGATTGTTGCACCGCTGCCAGCCAAATCAGCATATGCCACAATGATGGCTTCTTCTTTGCCGTCCGCATCCACAATCTTCGCAGAAACCGTCGGGCTTGCCAGTGTGCCATCGCTGACCAGTTCAGCCAGACTATCATCCTTCACAGTAACATTGTCCGCTGCAATTGTACCATTGTTCGGCACTTCAATCGTGAACACCATATCTTCATTGCGTACATACGCAGCCGGGCTTGCAGTTTTGTAGATGCTCAGGCTTGCAGCATGTGCATACAAACCGCTGTCGCTATAGCTATTCCCGTCTACTGTGGCAGTATTGATAATCGTGCCCTTTGTGCCCTCCGCAATAGTACCAGTAATCTTGTACTGTACGGACTTGCCCACAGCCAGTGTGATTGTATCTGTCAGCTTACCATCGGCGAGCGAGAAATCTGCACCATCCTTGGTGCACGAAGCACCTGTAATGCCAGTGGGGATGGTATCTGAAACGCTGATTTCCTTTGCAGCCTGACCATCGTTCGATATGGTAATCAGGTAAACAACGGTATCCCCCGCACTATAATGACGGTCTTCCTGCGCTACGCCGTTCTTTTCAATATAGCTACTCTTACTTGTATTGATTTTTGCTTCTTTCTTTGTGAACGCATTACTAAAATAATCAGTTCCGTCTACTGTTACTTTGTTTGTGATCGAACTGATATTGTCCAAAGCACTTGCATCTGCAATTGTACCAGTCAACTCATATGTAATTATATCACCAACGCCTACTGTTACTGTATCTGTAAAGCCGTTATCCGTAACAGTCAAATTACTATTGCCCTTTGTAACTGCATCAAGCGTTACACCATTGGGTGCAGTATCTGAAACCTGAATTTCTTTTGCAACTTCACCGTCATTGCGAACCTTGATCGTCCACTTTACAGTTTCGCCGCCGCTGTAAGACGTAATGCTGGTGTCGCTTGCATTATCTGGATTTACAATATAACCGCTCTTGGTCGCACCGATTTTTGCTGCTCTTTTCTCAACAGTTACGCTTGCACTAGAACTGTTATAGGTTGCCTTATCCATTACGGTATTGGTATACTGCTTCGTGGTACTCCAGGCAAAATCACTTGCTGAAGGCGTAATTGTTGCCTGAATCGTTGCAGTGGCAGTGTCATTGCCATCTTCATAGCCGATATTATCAAATGTAATGGTTTTGTCTGCTGCGTTCCACGTTCCACCGGTTACGCTATTGATCGTCATAGCATCAGGGAAGCTTTCCGACAACACAAGACTGTCGGCCTTATTTCCAGTGTTAGTGACTTTAACTTCAAATGTAACAGAAATCGGCTCAGTTAAATTGGCTTCGTCTACTTTTATGTAATCGTCGCCTACAACTGTTTTTACAATTTCAAACTTTGCTTCTGGTGCAGGCGGTGCCGGCACGTCCAACGAAACAGAATTCCCGCCAATATCCGTCAGCGTATCCGTCCCATAGGGCTTCACCTTCACATTCAGGCTGTTCTCCACCTTACCGGCTTCTTTGCCGCTGAATGTCACCGTATCGCTGTTCAGCGGCAGCGCCACATTCAGGCTCACTGCGCTCATTTCGGCGTTCTTGTTCTTGCTTTCGATGTCAAAAGAAATGGATGCCGTTGTACCATTGGGGGTAACGGATAGCTTTTGTGCCGTATAGCCGGCATTCTGTGCCGCCGCCATAACAGCGCTTTTGATGCTTTCTTCTGCATTTGCTCCGAAAGTCATGTTCTCCAGGGAAATGGTGTCCTCAAAGTGCAGGGATTCTGCCCAGAGTGCGCCTGACTTCTTGTTTGCATTACTGGGACTTGCACTGAGGGTATAGTTCACCGTCGTTCCCTTTGCCAATTCTTCCGCCGTCAGGGACGTGCGGTTCTCCGACTTGGATGCACTCCATGACAGGGATGCCTTTGCTGCAATGGAATTGCTCACGCTTTTACCCGACGCAGTCTGCACCAGCTTTACACTGGCTGTCTCTCCGTTCGGGGTCTTGCCGTTCCGGAATCTCGCCTGGAGACGGATTCCCTTTGTATCGCCGTTTTTAATGTTGAATTCCACATAGCGTGTGTTCTCGTCCACCACATGCAGGGTGTAGCCATTGTACACAGCACCGTCTGTGAAACCGTTCCCGGCAAAGTTCGGGAGCTGTAGGTTCTTGTCCGTGATATATACACGGTAGGCGCCGCTCATACCCTCTTCCTGGTTGACGTTGTTTCCCGCAACCGTAATCATCAGGTAGAACAGCGAACCAGAATCCACCTGGTCAATGCTCTTGAAGCTGCTGTCCCGGAATTCCACGCTGGCGTTCGTCAGCACGATGGGATTGCTGCTCCCTTCTGCCGCTGATGCAAAAATGACGGACGGTATGCATGCGATCAATACCATTGCCGCCAGAAAAATGCTGATCAGCCTGGCACGAAATGTTCTTTCTTTTTTCGTGTTCATATTCTAATTCCCTCCGTTTTTTATCAATTTGAATACACTTTATCTATCCTGCAACCACAATTGCGGAACAGATGTTTTTCTCATTATACTAGATGGACACAAAAAAGTCAATATGTCATGTTTAAAATAGTTCATTCTTGTGCAATCGCAACAATTTGCTTAGATTTTTTGGTAATGAACGATAAATTATCGTCATTCTTAACAAATTATGTGTATTTCGTTTCAGCAGAACATCCAGCATTCAATCACATATGACGAAAGGGAATACCATTTTTTGAAATATTTGGTCAAAAAGGCTATTGCATTGCAGGGAAAAATCCGTTATAATAAGATAGAGATAGTATGGTGAATCGGCGTGCCGTGCTGTCCGGCGCAGACTTTCTGTCCCACGGGGACGGCATATGGCGGTTTGTGCAGCAAATCCCTGACGGAAGAACAGTCAGGCAGCGAAACATCTTTTTTTCGCCGTAGTGAGGAGGATACAATGGCAGTGAAACAAACAGGAAATCCCCAGAGAGAAGAATTGAAGCAGAAATTTGTAGACAAGCTCCAGCTGGAGTGCGGCGTTTCTCCGGACGAGGCATCCGATAAGCAGATCTATCAGGTGCTCTCTGCAATGATGGTGGAGAAACTGAAACTGAAGCGTCAGCGCTTTGTGAACAAGACCCATTCTGTGGGCGGAAAGAGCGTATATTATCTTTCCATGGAATTTCTCATGGGACGTTCTCTCAAGACAACTCTGTACAATCTGGAACTGGCAGACGATGTGAGAGCCATTTTGAAGGACTATCACATCAATCTGGACAATATTTTTGAATGCGAACCGGACGCAGGTCTCGGAAACGGCGGTCTGGGCCGTCTGGCAGCCTGCTATCTGGATGCCATGGCAACCCAGGAGATCCCGGCAAAGGGGCACTCCATCTGCTATGAGTATGGTATTTTCAAGCAGAAGCTGGAGGATGGCTGGCAGACCGAAGAACCGGACAACTGGCTCCCCGGCGGCAGCGTCTGGCTGGATCCGAAGCCGGACGAGGCGATCGAAGTCCACTTTGAGGGTAATGTTCAGGAATATTGGCAGGATTCTTACCACTATATTTCTCATGTGAACTATAACACCGTAATCGCAATGCCCTATGATATGTATGTATCTGGCTATGGCAGCTCCGGCGTTTCTACCCTGCGTCTCTGGAAGGCTCAGGCACCCAGCTTCGATATGCAGCAGTTCAACGAGGGTAACTATGAACAGGCACTCTCCCGGAACTCTATGGCAAATGCCATCTCCAAGGTGCTGTACCCCAATGATAACCACCTGGAAGGCAAATCCCTCCGTCTGCGCCAGCAGTATTTCCTGTGCGCAGCCGCTGTGGGCGATATCGTAAATCATCACATGAATGTGTATGGCACTCTGGAAAATCTCCACGAAAAGGTTGCCATCCACATCAACGATACACACCCCACTCTGGCAATTCCGGAACTGATGCGTGTCCTGCTGGATGACTGCGGTTATTCCTGGGAGCGTGCATGGCACATTGTGACAAACACCTTTGCCTACACCAACCACACCGTTATGGCTGAGGCTCTGGAAAAGTGGGATGTAAACCTGGTAAAGCAGATCGTACCGCGTATTTTCCAGATCATCGTGGAGATCAACAACCGCTACTGCGCAGGTCTTATGGAGCGCAACGGCAACGACAGTGCAAAGACCACCCGCATGTCCATCATCAAGGACAACCAGATCCACATGGCTACTCTGTGTGTCATGGCCTCTCACAGCGTCAACGGTGTTTCTAAGCTGCACTCGGAGATCATCAAGGAGAGCGTATTCCACGAAGAATATCTGGATACCCCCAACAAGTTCAAGAATGTCACAAACGGTATTGCATACCGCCGCTGGCTGTATCAGTCCAATCCGGGTCTGACCCAGCTGCTCCGTGACAAGATCGGTGGCGGCTTCTTGAAGGACGGCAGCGAGCTGCGGAAACTGGACGTTTTTGCAGAGGATAAGGCTGTTCTGGAACAGCTCCGCAAGATCAAGAAAGAAAACAAAGAGCGTTTTGCAAAGTATGTCAAGAAGCAGAGCGGCATTATTCTGAACACTGACAGCATCTTCGATGCGCAGGTAAAGCGTCTGCACGAATACAAGCGTCAGCATCTGAATGTCATGAATATTCTGGCACAGTACAATACCCTGCTGGAAAATCCGGACATGGACTTCACGCCTAAGACCTATATCTTTGCGGCAAAGGCTGCACCGGGCTATTATCTGGCAAAGCAGATCATCAAGATGATCTGGGCGCTGTCCGAAGAGATCCGCAAGAACCCGCGCATTTCTGAAAAGCTGTCTGTTTACTTCCTGGAGGATTATCGTGTGACAATGTCCGAACTGCTCATGCCGGCATGTGACATTTCCGAACAGATCTCTCTGGCAGGTACAGAGGCATCCGGTACCGGCAACATGAAGCTCATGCTCAACGGTGCTGTAACACTGGGTACTCTGGACGGTGCAAACATTGAGATCGGCGACGCAGTAGGCTCGGAAAATATCCTCATCTTCGGCATGAAGACCGAGGAAGTCAACGCCCTCAAGGCACGCGGCTATCGTCCGGAAGAGTACTACAACAACAATCCCATCATCAAGAGCTGTATCGACCGTATGTATGCCGGCATCAACGGCTGCAAGTTCAACGAAGTCGCAGATTCCCTGCGCACTGTTGACCCGTATATGGTTCTGGCAGACTTCGACAGCTATTGTCAGGTTCAGGCGCACAGTTCTGAACTGTACACTGACGAGGACGCATGGACGAAGATGTCTCTCCACAACATCGCCAGCGCAGGCATCTTCTCCGCTGACCGTGCTGTCAACGAATATGCCAAGGATATCTGGGGCATGAGATAAGCGCATATCACTGGTTACCACGCAGATCAATTTCTCTTGTTTCATTTCATGAGATCGTACCAATGTAGGGGTGAACTGTGTTCGCCCGTTGGACAATTTCAGGAAATTTGCGGGTGAACACAGTTCACCCCTACAAGTTCAAGGACAACAATGTGCCATAAATTTGATTTGGATGAGTATATACCATAATGCATAAAAAGACGGAGCGGGCAGTAGTTGCTCTGCTCCGTTTTCTATCAGAAGGGAGTTTTTTCAGCATGTCATATTTCTACAACAGCTGGGATGCCGATTATAAATCCCCGTTCGGGGCGATCCGCCGCAGTCAGGGCTGCCAGTTCACCATCCGTCTGCCGGAAGAAACACCGCTGGATTTTTCGCCGGTACTAGTGGTTTTCCGCACAGGCTTCAAGGAACGGTTCCTGCCTATGAATGTGAAAGAGCGTGAAAACGGCTATGTCCTCTATACCACCACGCTCATTCCAAAATATGCCGGGGTGCACTATTATTATTTCTCCTACACCAGCAACGGCGTACGCCATTATATCAAACGCGGTGATGCCTGTCACGGCACGCTGGATCAAGGAGAAATGTTCCAGCTCACCGTATTCGGCGAGGACTATCAGACACCGCAGTTCCTCAAGGGCGGCGTGATGTACCAGATCTTCCCCGACCGCTTTTGCAGCAGCGGCAAGCAGCACGAGAATGTACCCTCTGACCGTGTGATGCGCAATTGGGGCGAGCTGCCGTATTACAAGCCCGATCAGAACGGTCATGTGTGGAACAACGACTATTTCGGCGGCGACCTGGAGGGTATCCGCAGCAAGCTGGACTATCTGGCAGATCTGGGCGTCACCTGCATCTACCTGAATCCGATCTTTGAATCACACGAAAACCACCGCTACAATACCGCAAATTACCGGAATCTGGATCCACTCCTGGGTACTAACGAGGATTTCCGGAAGCTGTGCGAAGATGCCAAAAAGCACGGTATTTCTGTGATTCTGGATGGTGTATTCTCTCACACAGGTGCAAACAGCATTTATTTCAACAAGTTCGGACGCTATGACAACCTGGGCGCCTATCAGTCGGAACAAAGCCCCTATTACTCCTGGTATCACTTCTGGGGCAACAAGGAATACGAGTCCTGGTGGGGGATCGACACCCTGCCCAATGTGGACGAAAACAACCCGGATTATACCAAATACATCTGTGGTGACGGCGGTGTGCTGGACTACTGGATGGAACTGGGAGCTGCCGGCTATCGTCTGGATGTGGCGGATGAGCTGCCGGATGAGTTCCTGGACAATCTGCGCACCTGCGTGAAAAAATACGACGAAGAAAAGATCGTCATCGGTGAGGTCTGGGAGGATGCTTCTAACAAGGAGGCATACGGCGTCAAGCGGCGCTATCTCCTGGGCGACCAGCTGGACAGCGTCATGAACTATCCCTTCCGGGAAGCGATCATTGCCTACATGAAGGGCGAAGCGGCCACCACCTTCCGTGACCGTATCATGGTCATTCTGGAGAACTATCCGAAATGCACCGTGGATGTGCTCATGAATTTCGTCTCCACTCATGACATTGAGCGTGCCATCAACCGCTTCGGCGGTCAGCCCTGCGATGACAAGAGCAAGGACTGGATGGCTGGAAACGAGCTGTCCCCGGAGGAGTACAATCGGGGCAAGACATTGCTCAAGGGAGCTATGGTACTGCAATTCTTCCTGCCGGGTGTGCCCAGCATCTATTATGGCGACGAGGCAGGACTCCAGGGCTGGAAAGATCCTTTTAACCGCCGGTGTTATCCCTGGGGCAATGAGGATACGGAGCTGCTGGAATACACCAGACAGCTGGCGCATATCCGCCGGGGAAACGCTGTATTTGCAGAGGGTGCAATGGAATTCCTGGTGTTGGAAGATAACATCGTGGGCTTTTCCAGATATGATACGGAGACCGGAAACAGCGCCATTGTCCTGTTAAACCGCAGCGGCGATACAGGCATGGTTTCTCTCCGTGACAAGTGCTTCTGCAAGTACGCATTCAGCACTGTTATCAGTGGCATCTGCGACGGCGACGCCATCATTCTTCCGGCAAACAGCTATGCTGTCATCAGCGCTGTCCGCACTGCTGTTCCTGCGGCTGAGGAAGAATAAAACTGAGCGACTTTGAAAGCATTTCACAAATACAGCGAAGCGGCCTTCGGGTCGCTTTTTGTTATTTTAAGTTCTTTTTGGAATGAAATTATCACTACTTATATTTTATTATTTTAAGATAAGACGCTGAAAACTTTTCTTTTTATGATTTTTGAAAAATATCCTTTACAAACCCGGAGAAATGTGCTATACTATATTAGTCGCATCGAGGTGTGGCTCAGTTTGGTAGAGCACTACGTTCGGGACGTAGGGGCCGCAAGTTCGAATCTTGTCACCTCGACCAGTGAAACAGCACGCAGTTTCGGGATTTTTCCGGGATTGCGTGATTTTGTTTTATACGCATAACCGCCTGAATTTGTGCGCCGTTTGTGTGCCAATGTTTCAAAAACAGGCGAAAGAACACAACAGAATACAACAAAAAAACCTAAAGGAAACCCAATGTAGGGGCGAACTGTGTTCGCCCGTATTTCACGTTTGCAATCGGCGATATCTCCGGGCGAACACAGTTCGCCCCTACAATATGCCTATTTCTTCTTAGGATACGGTGTTTTGACATCAGTTCTTCCCATCAGATAATCTACGCTGGTGTGATAATATTCCGCCAATGCAATAAGTATTTCTGTGAGAATATCAGTTGCAATTGTAGGGGCGGATATCATCCGCCCGTATTTCATGTTTCCAATCGGCGATATCTCCGGGCGAACACAGTTCGCCCCTACAATATGCCTATTTCTTCTTAGGATACGGTGTTTTGACATCAGTCTGCCCTAGCAAATAATCAATACTGGTATGATAATAATCTGCCAATGCAATAGTACTTCTGTGAGAATATCAGTTGCAATTGTAGGGACGGATATCATCCGCCCGTATTTCATGTTTGCAATCGGTGATATCTCCGGGCGAACACAGTTCGCCCCTACAATATACCTATTTCTTCTTAGGATACGGTGTTTTCACATCAGTTCTTCCCATCAGATAATCTACGCTGGTGTGATAATATTCCGCCAATGCAATAAGTACTTCTGTGGGAATATCTCTCGTTCCAAGTTCATAACAGGAATATGCCACCTGGGAACGATTCAGATATATGGCTAGATCCTTTTGATATAAATTATGATTTTTTCGCAGCTGACGGATACGTGGATAATACATGGTATGCCTCCGCTTTTTTGTTATAGTCTACAGTTATAATATAGCATACCTATACCTTTTAAATTAACAAACAACCTGAAACAGGTTATAATAAAGAAAAATAGAAAAGAGACACCCCACAAAGGAACAAATAATTTCAGGAGAGTAAAGCAGATTATCTACAAAAAAAGAACCGTTCCGGAGATTGATTTCTCCAGAACGGTTTTTGTTTCTTTCGCTGTAAAGGTTTTACTACAATATGCTTATTTTTTCCTGGGATATGGCGTTTTCACATCAGTCTGCCCCAACAGATAATCAATGCTGGTATGATAATAATCTGCCAGCGCAATGAGCACGTCTGTGGGAATATCCCTTGTTCCAAGTTCATAACGGGAATATGCCACCTGGGAACAGTGCAGGTATGCCGCCAGATCCTTTTGGTATAAATCGTGATCTTCCCGAAGATTTCGGATGCGTGGATATTGCATGGCAAACCTCCGTTTTTCTTTTATTATATGACAAACCAAATTGGTATATTGACAAATAAACCAATTTGGTTTATAATAAAAGAAAATAGAAAGGAGACATCCCATGGAATCTTACAAAAAACCTTATTTCATTCTATCTGCCGCACTCTGTGACGTCATTGACTCTCTGGAACAGTTTGTGGCAGATGCCTCTCTCGACTCCCACACAGTCGAAAGTATCTACGCAGAGATCCAGCATCTGAAAACTGTCCATCAGGCGGCAGAAGAACAAGTGATTTCAGGAGAGTAAAGCAGATCATCTGCAAAAAAAGAACCGTTCCGGAGATTGATTTCTCCAGAACGGTTTTTTGTTTCTTTCACGTCTGTTAGGACAAAATTTCCTGATAATATGTCCGCATCTGCTGCATCATCGCGCCTTCATCGGAAAATGCCTTTGCTGCGGCACGGTTATGTGCACCTATCTGTTTCCGTAAAAGCTTATTCTCCGCCAGCTGTGCAATGGCATCTGCGCAGGATGCCACCAGATCACCCTTGAGACAAAAGGCGCTTTCGCCTTTTTCGGCATATGTCTTTGTTCCGTGGCTGCGCACAGTGATCAGCGGCAGTCCGGCTGCCATGGCCTCCAATGCCGCCATACCGCAGCCCTCCCGACGGGACGGCATACAGAAAATATCCGCTGCACCCAGCAGATCGGGAATATCTGTGCGATAGCCCAACAGATGCACCCGTTCAGTCAGGTGAAGCTTTTGGGCCAGCTTTTGCAGAAACAGCATATCCGGTCCCTCGCCGCAGATAATATAGTGGAGATTTTCCAGTTCCCTTAGCCGTGCCATTGCCTGCAATACCACCCGGAGACGTTTCTGCATCCGTAGAGTCCCCACGGAAATCATCAGGTCAGCATCCTCAGGAATATGCAGTTCTCTTCGCACCTCTCCCCGGCTGCGCTTGGGCGTGGCGTATTTCTCATAGTCCAGCCCCACATCCGGCAGGGAAACCACTTTCTTGGCGTGGAGATGCTTTTTCCCATAGGCAGCATCCTCTGGGCAGACGGTGAACATCACCTCTGTGCACTTGCTATGACGCCGCTCCTGCATCCCGAAGAACAATCGTTCTACCGGGATACAGCCACGGTATACCCGGAAATCGTGAGCGGTGTAGAACACAGGGATCTGCCGCTTTTCCGCCGCTTTCCGACCATATAGCCCGGCAATGGTGCCATGACAGTGGAGCAGATCGGGTTTTACTTCATCCAGCAGTGCGCCCAGTTCCTGGGATGCTTTCTGATTCTGCCGCAGCCTATGGATGCTGTCGCAAAAGGGCAGGTCATGCCACACGAGTTTCGGGTACGCCTGATTAAAGTCATGAAGTGCAGCCGGCGAAAGATTCGGCTTCTGCAAATTACAAATCATATGGATCTCACAGCCCAGAGTCTGGAGCGCTGTGAGATCATTTTTCGTAAATTGTACCAGTGTTGCAGCCGAGGCCGCAAAAAGAACCACACGTTTCATGAAAAATATCCTTTCGGTTCAGAATTCGGTGGTTCTATTATAGCATATTTTTGGCGGAAAGTCTAGAGGTTTTTTTTAGTGTGTTTTTAGTGCTGTGCTTATGCCGGGAAATACGGATACAACGGCATATAAAAATAGAAGTCTTTGGAAATCTGAATCAGTTATTCTCACTCCATTTGTGCTTGTTCAGTAAAGCTGAAAATACAATGCAGATCATCACTCCTACAATACCTATTACAAAGAACAACATAGCCGTCCCCGAACCTTTACCCTCACCAAACAATGCATTCCAAAGCGGTGATGTATTGCCTGCCATAAACGGTTCAAACACCTTATCCGTAAACAAGCCGCCAAGCAAAAAACCTATCGGTATCGTGAAGAATTGCAGCGTGTTGCGGCAGGAATAGACCCGCCCCTGCATATCTGTCGGTATCTCGTTGCGGAAAATCACGTCCATGTTTGCGTTCATATATGGTATGACGATCCAACCAAGTATTGCGCCAATACACCATATCAGTGGTGTTTTCCCGAATGCAAGCATAAAATTTTCCGTACTCATCGAGATAAGCAATGCTGCGCATATAGCCCTTACTCGATTTTTCGGTGCAGGCAGAAGTGCCACCAGAACGCTGCCCAAAAGCGAAGCTATACCAACACAGGTGTTGATGATGCCGAGAACGATCTGACCGCCGTTTGCTTTTGAAAGTATCATCGCAGGAAGTGCCGTGTCATAGGTCGAAGCAACAAGATTTATGCAGGACAGAAAGAGTATCAGCTTCAGAATAAGCGGATTTTCTTTAAGCCATTTCAATCCTGCCATTGAAGCAGACAGAACGCTCTCTTTCCGTTCATCTGCTTTCTGCGTTTCGGGGATTTTTATAAATACTGCGAGAGTGATGAACGCTATCGCAAATGTTGAAAGGTCAACGGCTATTACCATTCCAATGCCTGCGAATGAAAACAGTGCTGTTGCAATTATCGGTGTGAGTATCGAATTCAGCGATTGAGAAAATGAGCGCATTCCGCTTGTTTTCTGGTAATACTCCTTTGGCGTTAGCAGAGTTGCAGCCACCTCGCTTGCAGGCTGCTGAACTGTGTTCATCAGACCATTTATGGCGTTTATCAGATACAAATGCCATGGTTGCAAACTGCCCGTCCTGATTAAAAAAAGGACTGCTATCGTGCTTAGCGCAGCGATAAAGTCACAGACAAGCATTGTTTTCTTCTTATCCCAACGGTCACTGAGCGTACCAGCAAAAATGCTCATCAGCACATAGGGCGCATACGAGCATATCGAAAGCATAGCGGTTTTAAGCGCCGAGCCGCTGTTCAGATAAAGCCAAAGCACAAGTGCATAGCTTATCATTCCGCTGCCGAGTGCAGAGAGCGATTGTGTCGCCCACAACATGATATATGATTTTAATTTCTTCATTTGACTTTGCTCCTTTGATATTATTTTATCCAGAATGCAAAGTCCGAGGACATTAATAGTTATCCTCCATGCAGCGTCCTCAAACCTTGCATGGAGCTGTGTCATTCATGAGAAGCATTTTTAACCTCCGCTGTTTCTAATCAAAGTGTCTGCCTATATAATATCGTGGATTTTTGCGATAAAAGAAAAACCGGAAACTACGCATTTACGCAATTTCCGGATTAGTTAACTGGTGACCCGTACGGGAATTGAACCCATGATTCCGCCGTGAAAGGGCGGTGTCTTAACCTCTTGACCAACGGGCCGTATGGTAGCGGCAGCAGGATTCGAACCAGCGACCAATCGGGTATGAACCGAGTACTCTAGCCAACTGAGCTATGCCGCCACATCAAAAGCAGTCTCGAAACAGTATTTTTACACCGTTTCTGAATTTCCTGCGACTATGATAGTATACTACATTTTCGGACAATTGTCAAGGGATTTTTTGAAATTTGTCATATTGCACAATTTTTAATCTTAATTGCACTTTTTATTTGGATACAAAGTCGTTTTCCGTTGTTTTTTCACAGAGAATCCCGAATCCGGGAGAAACCGCTTCACAAAATAAATTAATCTTGCTTTGGTTTGAAAATTGCCGCCGCGATCACGCCAAATACCATTGCCGCTGTAATTCCGGCTGAAGATGCCGTGAGTCCTCCCATAAAGATGCCCAGAATGCCCTTTTCATCTACGGATTCCTTGACGCCTTCTGCCAATAGACTGCCGAAGCCAGTCAGAGGCACGCTTGCACCGCCGCCGGCAAGCTCCACCAGCTTGGGATAAATGCCCACTGCCGACAGGAACACGCCTGCCACTACATAAGCCGTCAGAATCCGTGCAGGAGTCAGCTTCGTGTAGTCGATGAGCACCTGCCCAATGGCGCACAACACACCACCCACAATAAATGCCCAGATTAAGTCCTTGATCATAACCTTTCCTCCTTTGAAAGCGCCATGCGCTTGTTTTTCTGAGAGTGCTTTCCACAATCTTTTCTGTTTTCCACCGGAATTTGTGGAAAACGGTCTGCCAATGGAATTGATACTTGTAGAATTTCCTGTGGAGATGGATTTGAAACAACGTCGAAGTTGTTTTTGAGCCATAACCGCAGCAAACATTGAAATTTTGCATTGATTCGTTTTCCACAACTCCGATGCTTTACTTTTGAAAACTGGTCAATTCCACAAGATGTGAAATACCGGGAATGCTTTCGCCCTGTTGAGAAGCCGTAGGGGACATGAGAGCACCTGTTGCGGCGAAAAGAATTTTTTTCAGACTGCCATGCTGTAAAGACGGCAGAAAATGACCGCAGAGAATGCTGGCGCTGCATCCACAGCCAGAACCGCCGGCATGGGTGTCCTGGGTCTCCGGATCAAACATCATTGCGCCGCAGTCTTTGTGCACCTTTGAAATATCATATCCCTGTTTCATAACCAGGTCACAGAGCAGCTCACTTCCAACTAACCCCAGATCGCCGGTGACAATGGCATCATAAGCAGTAGGCTGGGTGCCAGTGGCCTTAAGATAGCGAACAACGGTATCCGCAGCGGCAGGGGCCATAGCGGCGCCCATATGATTGGCATCTGTCACGCCCAGATCTACCATTTTACCAATACAACCACCGGTAACACAGATTCCTTCAGGTTCGCCATCGGGCTGCTGGAGAATGACAGCGCCGGAGGCTGTACATGTCCACTGCGCCGTAGGCGGACGCTGACCGCCATAAAAAAGGGGAAACCGGAACTGGCGTTCTGCTGTGGAAAAATGAGAGGACGTCACTGCTGCCGTGTATTCACCCATGCCGCTTTCTGCTAGAAGAGATGCGACGAGAAGTCCCTCTGCCATAGTGGAACAAGCACCATAGATGCCCAGCATGGGTATCTCCAAAGGACGGAGACCATAGGTAGAACCAATGCACTGATTCAGAAGATCACCGGCGCAGATACAGCTGAGATCGCTGTCTTTCAGACCGCTTTTGTCCAACGCCAGCTGAATGGTCTGCCGCTGCATGGTGCTTTCTGCCTGTTCCCAGGTATCTTGTCCAAAATGGGCATCCAGTTCAATATGGTCAAAGCAGCTGCCCATAGGGCCGTCGCCTTCTTTCTGACCGACGGTGGAAGCATAGCCGATGATCTGTGGGGGAGCAGTGTATTGAAAAACGGCTCGGGATAATGTGCGTACCATGTGAATCACCTCAGCAGTAGTATGCACCGTAGGAATGGAATTATACAAAAAAATGGCGTACTGTTTCAGTATACCATTTGAAAGAAAGAATCAGTAGGGATAACAAATCCGAACCCGAGCGCAGCGAGACTTCTTTTTTCTTTTTGCTTCTTTTTCTTTTTTCAGCAAAAAGAAAAAGAAGCAACACCCCCTGCAAAAAGTAAAACCCTGAACAACAAAGCGCAAAGCCGTCACAAAAAAGGAATCACCGCCCATTCTCAAAAATACAAAACGAAAAGGAAAACACCCTATCCAACTCAACAACGGCTTTGCGCCCCAGGCGAACAGCGAGCACAAGCGAGCGAATTTCGCCGGACGACCTTGCGGGGCACATTCAGAATATTTCGTTACCCATTTGAAACGAAATTCCAAAGCGCAAAGCCATCATAAACAAAGGAATCGCCGCCCATTCCAAAAAATATAAAACGAAAAGGAAAACACCCTATCCAACCCAACAACGGCTTTGCGCACCCAGGCGAACAGCGAGCATAAGCGAGCGAACTTCGCCGGACGGTCTTGCGGGGGCACATTCAGAATATTTCGTTACCCATTTCAGCCGAAATCCTAGAGACACATGTTTCACGTGAAGCAATTATAATATGCGAATTAGAAGTATTGTAATTGAGAGGGAAGTTGCGTTGTAAACGTTCCACTGGGACGTTTACAAGGTTTTGCTTGTTGGAGATTGGAAAGAGGGGAAAGCGGTCTTGTTCGCTTTCCCCTCGAAAAGCTGTCGCTTTTCTCACCCCTTTTCTCCGTGGCGCAGAGTATGCGCCGGGGTGTTTCGCCGCCTGCGGGCGGCGACAAGGGGCTTTGCCCCTTGACCCCACCAGCATTTTTGAAAAATTGCTGGATCAAAAAACTTCATTACCGCCTGCGGCGTGGTTGGAATGTTACGAATATTATAAATCTGAGACAGGTCTGGATGATAACTTCTTATGCATAAAAGTCTTAACTTTGCGCATACTTTCCTCGAAAGGAGCGCTTACTATGAAAATCAGTCAGGAACTTTACAAAACCATGCAGGATCAGACTGCACCCAGATCGAAATCCTGGAAAAATATTCCCCTTGCCTTTCTCATCGGCGGCCTCATCTGCACCATCGGCGAAGCCGGCATCCATATTCTCACGGAATACTGCGGCATGGACAAAAAGCCTGCCTCTGCCTGGGTCTCCATTGCCCTGGTTGCCATCAGTGCCATTCTTACAGGGCTAGGCTGGTACGCAAAACTGGGCAAGCACGCCGGTGCAGGCACGCTGGTTCCCATTACAGGCTTTGCCAACGGCGTAGTCTCCTCCGCCATTGAAGCACGCTCTGAGGGCTGGATTCTGGGCATTGGTACAAGGATTTTTACCATTGCCGGGCCAGTGATCCTGTACGGCACAGGGGCATCCATGCTCTACGGATTGATCTATTACGTCTGGACGCTGTTCAAATAGAGCAGATTGATCTCCGGCGGATTGCAGAATCTCGGCTTTCCGAGACCGCCGGATACATACATTTGTGTCGTTCCCTTCTGATACCAACCCTTGTCATATTTCGGAAAGAATCGCCGTTCTGGAGACAGTATGCCACCCACCAAGGGCAGGCGCACCAGACCTCCGTGGACATGACCGCACAGCGCCAGATCTGCACCCCATCCGGCATAACTGTCCAGCAAAAAAGGATTGTGCGCCAGCAGGATCGTACAGCCCTGAGGCCGCCCCAGCGCCTGTTCCAGATCAGCAGCAGTATATTCCGCCAGATGACGAAAACCCCTGTTTTTATCCCGATAGATATCATACGCCAATATTGCACCAGCCAGATATAAGGACTCGCCGCCGGTCTTCCGGGTCAGAGCAACTGTTTCATCCAACAGCAACCGGCAGCCAGATGCACCAATCACTTTTTGCAGCTCCATCCATTCTCCCTGTGACAGATCCAGCTCATGATTTCCCGGGCAAAGATATACCGGACAGATACTGCGCAGCTGCCGCAAAAATGACGTAGTTCCGGTGAAATCCTGCATATCCCGGGAGATAAGATCGCCTGTGATCACGATATAATCGGGCTGCAATTCCCGTGCTTTCTGCACAATCCGGCAATTTTCCCGTCCCAGTTCCTTGTGATGGATATCCGAAATTTGCAGCAGTTTCACACCGTCCCATTCCCGTGGCAGCTTTTCCAGAAGAATCTGTTTTTTTCGCACCAGCAGCAAATTTTGCTCCACGCAGAACCAAATCAGTGCCAGCAAAAACAATACTCCCAAAATTCCCAGCCAAGTCATGGAGCACCTCCAGCGGAATTGCGTTCCCGGCGGCAGTCCTGCAAATGGAGCAGCAGAATGTCAATGCCGGAGAAGACCAGCAGGTACAGGGAAGTGAGCATCATCCGCCCGGCATAGAGCGCCGTTGTTTCCGCAGCACCGCCCTCAGGTTCTTGAAATGGGTGGTACAGGGACATGTCCGGATCGTGCAAGAACAACCCCAGGGATACCAGTGCGCTGAGCACCAGAGGGATCAGCACGCCGCCGAAAAATACATGCAGCCGACGTATTCCACGGTTTTCCAGAGTATCCGATTGATACACGTGGTATACTGCACACAGCAGCAATGGCGTGAGGAACAGCAATCCTGCCGGGAAGGAAGTCCACTGATAAATTACCCAGTGCAGCAGCTGCAAAAACAGACTGCACAGAGTGACAAGAATGATTTTTTTCCAGGTTTTCATAGGTTCACCTCTTGATTTGTTTCACGTGAAACATTTGTTACGTTGTAAACGTCCCACCGGGACGTTTATAACGAGCAATTTTTTAGCTTTACTATGGGTAAAGGTTAAATACATCAAAAACGTTCCACCGGAACGTTTTTGAAATTGTGCTTAATGAAAATGGGTTACAAGGGGAAGCGGTCTTGTTCGCTTCCCCTCGAAAAGCTGTCGCTTTTCTCACCCCTTTCTCCGCGCGCCAGAAGCTTGGCGCAGGGTGTTTCGCCGTCTGCGGATGGCGACAAGGGGCTTTGCCCCTTGACCCCACCAGCATTTTTGAAAAATTGCTGGACCAAAAAACTTCATTGCCGCCTGCGGCGTGCGGAGAATGTGACAGGTCATTTTATATTAAAACAGCGGCAGTTCCACAACCACCGCTGTTTTTTGCGTGAAATTTCACACAGCATTATTCTTCCGCAGAAGTATTCTCATCATTGATAGAAGATTCCGATGCTTCTATATCTGAAACTGTTTCTGCATCCGTTTCCTCTGCCGGCATATCTTCTTCCTGTGCAGCTTCTGCCCGGGTAAAGGCAACCACCTTCTGTCCCTCGGACACACGCATCACACGCACGCCCTTTGCAGTACGTCCCATAAGCCGGATTTGTTCACAAGGCACACGGATAATAACACCGTCACTGGAGATAAACATAATGTCATCTGTCTCGTCCACAACCTTAATGCCGCAGACATGACCATGCTCCTCGTCTACCTTGTAATTGGTCAGACCCAGACCGCCTCTGGACTGCATCCGGTATTCGTCCAAAGCAGTCCGTCTGCCATAACCATTTTCGGAAACCGTCAGCAGTGAAGCGCCTTCCCGTTCTCTTGCCATGGATACCACAGCATCGCCGTCACGAAGGGTGATCGCCTTCACACCGTGTGCAGAACGAGACATGGGACGGACATCCTGTTCGTCAATACGGATCGCCATACCATTTCTGGTGGCCACAAACAGCCGGTTGAAGCCGTCTGTCAGCCGCACTGCCGCAATTTCGTCGCCCTCGTCCAGACCAATAGCGATCAGACCATTTTTGCGGACATTCTTATAGGCGGAAAGTGCCGTCCGCTTGATCTTACCAGAGCGTGTGATCATGACCACATACTTGCTCTCGTCGAAGTCCGGGGTGGTGAGTACTGCGGCAATCTTCTCACCCTGATTCAAGGGCAGGAGATTCACAATATTCGTTCCACGGGCGTTCTTGGAACCTTCAGGCAATTCGTAGCATTTCAGCTTGTACATGATACCCAGATTGCTGATAAAGAGAATATTGGCATGAGAAGAACTGATGAGCAGTTCGCTGACAAAATCCTCTTCCCGCTGTTTCATACCTGTGACACCACGACCGCCCCGGCGCTGGCTCTTGTAGACATCCGCTGGAATACGCTTGATATAACCGCTGTCCGTGTAAGTGACTACGCAGTCCTCCACAGGGATCAGATCCTCAATATCCACTTCGCCGTCAACCATTTCGATCTGCGTCCGCCGTACATCGCCGTATTTCCGGCGAATCTCGCTGAGGTCGTCCTCAATGATCTGATAGATCCGACTGCGGTCTGCCAGAATATCCAGCAGATCTGTAATTTTCTGCATGAGACCATACAGCTCGTCCGTTACCTTCTGCCGTTCCATACCCGTCAGAGCACCCAGACGCATCTGCACAATTGCCTCAGCCTGTTCTTCCGACAGACCGATCTGATGCTCCAGATGGTAATGCTCCACATCATATTGGGCACGATCCAACAGAGCAGACATATCCACCTCTTTGAACCGTTCGATCAGGCGTGCTTTACCTTCCGGAATGGTCTTGCTGCTCCGCAGAATGGCAATGACTTCATCAATATAGTCGATGGCAACCACAAAGCCCTGTAAAATATGGGCACGTTTCTTTGCCTTTTCCAGGTCAAACTTCGTGCGGTTGGTGATAACTTCCACCTGAAACTGAAGATAGTGTTCCAGTACCTGTTTCAGGCTCAGGGTTTTCGGTTCACCGTCCACCAGTGCCAGCATATTTACGCTGACAGTATCCTGAAGCTGGGTGTAGGAAAAGAGCTTATTCAGAACGATCTGCTGATTGGCATCCTTTTTCAGCTCTACGACAATACGCATACCCTCACGGCTGGATTCATCCTGAATATGGTAAATGCCCTCAATGCGCTTGTCCTTCGCCAGACTGGCAATAGATTCCACCAGACGAGCCTTATTGACCATGTAAGGGATCTCCGTAATGACAATAGACTCTCTGCCGCGTACCTTTTCAAAATGCGTCTGCCCCCGGAGAGTGATCTTTCCTCTGCCTGTACCATATGCCGCACGGATACCGCTGCGTCCCATGATGATACCGCCAGTGGGGAAGTCTGGGCCTTGGATGCAAGTCATAAGCTCATCCATGGTGCAGTCCGGGTTCTGGATCAGCATGTGAATGCCATCAATGACCTCTCCCAGATTGTGCGGTGGAATATTGGTCGCCATACCTACGGCAATACCAATGGAACCGTTCACCAGAATATTTGGAAAACGGGAAGGGAGTACTGCCGGTTCTTTCAGTCGATCGTCGTAGTTTGGCACAAAAGGAACGGTCTCCTTATGGATATCCGTCAGCATCTCCGTGGCGATCTTCGACATACGTGCTTCTGTATAACGGTAAGCAGCAGGCGGATCGCCGTCTACAGAACCGAAGTTACCCTGACCGTCTACCAGCACATACCGCATGGAAAATGTCTGCGCCAGACGTACCAGTGCATCATAAACAGAAGCATCACCGTGAGGGTGATAGCTACCCAGCACAGAACCTACCGTATCGGCACACTTATGGTATGCCTTATCCGGTGTCAGTCCCTTTTCGTACATGGTATAGAGAATCCGTCGATGTACCGGCTTCAGACCGTCACGCACATCCGGCAGAGCACGTGCCACGATAACGGACATGGCATAGGCAAGAAACGCCTCTTCCATTCTGTCGCCGATATCCATGGGCGTGATTTTCTGCTTTCCGTTGATAAAATAATTTTCGTTTGTTGTATTATCCATCATCTTAAACCTATCTATTCAATCGTTTTGTCCGTTGTTTCACGTGAAACAAGCTGGAGCGTGATAAGCGTATTTTTGGTGTGAATGTGAATCCGGGCAATACCGCAGAGCGCACGTACCTTAGAGCGTACGTACCTTTGTACTTATGCGTATTTTTTCAAAACATAACGAAAAAATGTAAGCATGTGACGCACAAAGCGCCAGGTACTCTTTGTGCGGTGTTGCCTTTATTTGCAAACGTTCCACTGGAACGTTTGCAAGGGTTTACTTGAGAAAAAGGTTTCACAGGGGGAAGCGGTCTTGTTCGCTTTCCCCTCGAAAAGCTGTCGCTTTTCTCACCCCTTTTCTCCGTGCGCCGGAAGTACGGCGCATGGTGTTTCGCTGTCTGCGGACAGCGACCAGGGACGCTGTCCCTGGACTCTGCCAGCATTTTTGAAAAATTGCTGGAT
>NZ_DXUU01000038.1 GCF_019417665.1 Ruminococcus sp. | reverse complement strand
TCTGTGAGCATCAGATCTCCGCCCAAAGAGGAATGCTCATAAAGAATAAGAATCATGTTAAAGAATACTCTTTACAAACTCTATCTCATAATTCTGGGCTTCAATTTGCTGTGGTTGCTGTAAGGCTTCGTTGTATTTTACATCTAACTGTGCAAATTTATCTGTCACCTTTAATACGAATGCCATAAACTCCAATCGATAAAGTTACGGTATCAATGTCGCCATTCGTTCGGATACTTATGCTCGTTCGTCATTCTCCAGCGGTGTTCTTCTATCCCGAAATATGCTGCCCACCAGCAGCACCGATCCTGCCGCCAGTAGAACAATACCCACAGTCAGCACAGTCTGTACCAACGCTGTCATAGTACCCGTAAAGACGGCATAAACCGCCGGTTCTTTCAGGGCAAACCGGGAGATCACCGATGAACCCAACACCCACGCCGTTGGAATGATCAGCAGAACACCATCTGCAAACAAGCTTGTACCGATCCAATAGCAGGGGCGGTTCTTCAGGAACGCCAACAGTCCTGCCAATACCAGAGAAAGTACACCGCATACCACCGCCAGCAGTGTCAGCAGATGCCGGTGGTCAAAGACCTTCCCCCAGATGCCGGCGTCTCGCATGGTCTGAATGTGGTAGACATCTACGGCGTCCTGCACTGCCGCTTTTGCATTGGCAATGGTTTCGGACAGCTTTTCTGTGTAGGTGTCGTCCTTTTCGTAGTTGTTTTCTTCCGCATACTGTTCAAAATATGCTGTAATGGATTCCTCCAGAGCGGTAAAATCAATAGATGGGTCTGTTTTATTACCATTTGCCTGGGAGTAATTGCCAGTGACCCATAGTTCCATGGCATCTTCCATCCACGCCACGGTGACCACATCCATATACACCTCCGCCGGAACGGCAGTGGTGTTGTATTCCATGTCAAATTTGGATTGCAAGGAATCGTGTGCCTTTTGTGCGGCATTCTGCTTTTCCAGCTGGGATACCAGCAAGGAAGAGGATGCCGTAACATATCTGCCCAGTACGCCGCCCACAGTGCCCAGCAGCGTGAACACCAGCAGGATACTCAGCGCCAGACGGAGCAGCAGGCTGCCCACACCGGATTTGTTCTTGCTCATTGGGTGCCTCCTTCCGCAGTCTGGTAAAACGCCTTGTCCGTCAGCTTGCACACAACGCCCACACGTTTGGACGAAGAGCCGAGAAGCTGCATTTCACAGGTGTATAAGGTCAGACGGTCGTCCTCGGTCTTTTTCAGATGGGACTTGTCAGAGGAGTCGAACTCGATCAGCTCCGACACCTCATAGGTGAATTTGCCGTAGGTGGTGTATGCCGTGATAACATCACCCACCTCCAGCTGGTTCAGATCGTGGAAAAAGGTATTCACATGGGCACTGATCACAGAATTTCCCGTGCTGCCCAGAGCAGCCGATGCCGGCGTATGACATGCACCCTGTTCCAGCAGCTCCGAGCCGCCGCCCCAGTAGACGGGAACATACAGGTCAATGGCTTCGCTTTCCAGCACGGCGCACTGGCTGCCGTATGCCGGAATGATAACATCTCCCTCCGGGGAAGCCTCACCGGTATAGTTTGTATCAATATCCGTTTCCACAATGTTCAGCCCGGCAGTGCCGCCCTGGGAAACCGTGCCGCTGCCGTCCATAAAGCCCACACGGAGATAAGTTTTTCCCAGCTCATAGGGGCGGATGGCGCAGAGCAACACAATGCCGCCGCAGAGTATCGTCATCAGCACCGGCAGCAGAAACTGTGCCGCCAGGGGCAGATTTGTCTTATTTTTTTCAGTTTTCATGGCGTCTCCTCACTGTTTCTTGGAACTGCGCACCAGGACAACGCCCAGTCCGGCAGCTGCCAGCAGAATCGCACCGCCGCCCACCAGAACGGGTACGGTATAAGGAATGCCTGTGGCTTCCACAGTATCGCCGAAGGTGGAAACGCTCACCAGATTGCCGTCTGCATCCCGGGCACTGATGGCAAGTGCACCGTCAGAAATGGAGTCCACGGAATAGTTCAGACCAAAGGCGTCTCCCACATCCAGCATACTGGAGACGATCTCCAACTGCTTGCTGGTGTCCATCTGCTTGAGGAAACTGTTGCGCACATCGTTGCTCATGTTGTCGATGAACTTTGTGCGCTGGTCAGAGGGCAGGCTGTTCACATAGTTCACTTTTTCGTCCAGGGACATGTTGATGAACTCCTGTTCCGTGGGGGCTTTGGTGGTCGTCTGTGCACCTGCTGCATTTCCGGCGGCAGTTGTGGTAGTCTGGGTTGTAGAATCACCGCCGGCAGTGGTAGTACCGTTGTTTATCACATCATCGACAGCGTTATTCCGTTCTGCTGCCCACTGATCCAGCGCAGCGATCGCTTGATCGCACTGTTCAGAGGTGTAAGTACCGCCGCTGTACTGGTTGATGCACGCCTGAATCTGGGATTCCGGCAGACCTACGGCATAGGCATGTGCAATGACATCTCCCACGGTCGTAGCGGAGGCGGTCATACTGCCCACGCCGGCAGCCAGAAGCAGTCCCAGACCGCAGACCAGCCCGGCAATTTGTTTGGTATGTTTTTTCATATTGAGATCCTTTCCCAAAATTGGTTGGTTCGTATGTGTTCTCTGTTCTCCCGGCTGATCTGCCAGAAGAAATACCCCTATGAGAACATGCAGACGCAAAAAATGTCCGCTTCCTTTCATTATACAGGATTTCCGCCAAAAAAGCAAGACCTTTTTCATGAAGTGGTAAATATTGTCTATGATTGTTTACGAAAGAATCTGCAATAGCGTAGGGCAGGGGCTTGCTCCTGCCGTTCTTGAAACATTATAGAAGCCTACTGTAGGGGCGAACTGTGTTCGCCCGCAGGTTTGCCTATTATTTTGTTTCGTTTTGTTTCGTTGAAAACGTCCCACCGGGACATTTTCAAGGTTTAACTTACTGAAATGGTTTCACAAGGAGGGACGGTCTTGTTCGTCCCTCCTCGAAAAAGCTGTCGCTTTTTCTCACCACCCTCTCTGTGACGCAAAAGGATGCGCCGGGGTATTTCGCTGTCTGCGGACAGCGACCAGGGCTCCTCGCCCTGGACCTCGCCAGTCCGATGCCCAGCGGAAGTGGCATCGGCAGACTCGCCCAAGGATGGCGAGCCAGCATTTTTGAAAAATTGCTGGATCAAAAAACTTCATTGCCGCCTGCGGCGCTTATTCCGTAAACGACACAGAAACGTCTACCATATCGCTGTCTCCTGCGATTTCCACGACATTTTTGGAATTGCTGTAATCGCTGTCGGCGAAAGAGGAAATGACGTTATAGTCGGATTTTTTGCCCAGCAGGTTCAGATCAATGTCTCCCAGATCTGCGGTAATGACAGTATTTCCGTAAAGGGCAGTCCTTCTGACATCCATACTGCCGCAGTCTAGCTCGCAGGAAAGCTGATACAGGGTGCAATTTTTCAGATTCAGATCGCCCAGGGACAAAGTGGCGGTGCTGTCTTTGTCCTTGTCGGTTTCTGTGCAGTCTGTCATGGTGAGATTGCCGCAGTCCAGAGTGATCTCAGAGCTGCCGCAGGTCATGTCGGTCAGGTTTACGTCTCCCAGATCTGCTTCGACTTTGCAGACATTGCCGATGGTCATTTCTTCCAATGTGATCTCGCCGCAGTCTGCATCCAACATGGCCGTGCCGTCTATGGTACTGTCGGCTATGGTCACATCGCCCAGGTTACAGATCACAGTACAGCTTGCGGCGTCTACATTCTGAATAACACATTTGCCGCAGTCGGCGTCTACAGAGATCGTGCTTGCGGTCAGGTCGGAAATGTTACAATCACCGCAGCTAGCACCTACGGAAATGGCCTGATAGGATTCTTCCGGCAGGGTCACAATGATTTTTGACCTGGGTATGGAAATGGGTCCCAGCTGGAAGTGACGATACCACTTGTTTTTCCATTGGTATTCCTGCTGGATCTGCAATATATCGTCCTGGACGGTGACATTGTAGGTATCCGCTTCAATATATTTCGCCTCCACAGAAACAGTTTCGCCGGGTTGGATGGTGATGTCTGCATATTCCGCATCAATGATGACCGAGTGGAACTCCTCTTCGGGGGTATCAGTCTGGTCGATGAGATCCAGATTTTTCAGATAACGGGATTGATCAAATACACCGGCGGCAATGGCTGCCGTACCGAGCACCAGACCTGCGCCCATACAGCACAGACCGGCAATGATCCATGGTTTCATATGTTTTTTCTCCTTTCGTCGGGGGAATTATTGTTTCGGAAACAGGGCAAACCAGAGCTTTTTGGTGGTGAATACGGCGAATTTTGCAATGGCGCAGATGGCGATGAAGAGGGGCTTCCAGAGCAGGATCAGCACACCGGCGCTGAATACTCCTGCGCCCAGCAGGAGCAGGGCTGTGGGAATGTCATAGAACAGCATCAAGACAAAGTACAGGATGCCGCCCAGCAGTGTGGCGGCAAAGGAAATGGGGATACATGCAATGACAATGATCACCGACAGCAGGATGACATACCATGCCAGCAGCAAAGGCAGCCAGATGTAAAATGTAGCAGCCAATGCAATGATTTTTCCGGCATTGCCGGATTTTTTTTGCGGCGGCATCTGGGGCTGCGGCTGAGGGGATATGCCATTTTCCTGTAAAATCCGGGCGGCAAGTGTTTTTGGTGTGCCCAGCTTTGCACGTTCTTCGTCACTTGCTTCTTCCAGGAATTCCAGATAATAGCGTATGGTTTCCTGCCGCTCCTCCGGCGGCATGGGAGATAACGCCCGTTCCAGTTGGGCGCAGTATTCTTGCGTGGTCATAGAAATCCTCCTTGGCGTAAAATGAGATGATATGCGGCGGATGCTTGCTCTCGTCGTTTCAGATTATTGCGAATCCAGGAAAAAATCTACCTGGCTTTTATAATCGTGCCAGTCCTTCCGGTACTGGTCCAGCAATGCTTTTCCTGTGGCGGTGATGCGGTAATAGCGGCGGTTTCTGCCCTGGTAGGGGCGGTCGTAGGTGGTCAGACTGCCGTTTTTTTGCAGCCGCCGCAGCACCGGGTACAGGGTCGATTCCGATACGGCAAAGTGCTCCTGGATATCCTTTGTGATCTGATATCCATAGGTGTCTTTCTGTGTCACGACTGCCAGCACCATGGCGTCTAGAAGCGTTGCTCCAATGGGAAATGCAGACAAAATATCACCTCCTGGGTGGGATAAAGTGGAATTTAGGGCAATACTGCGTAATCTTTGTGCGATATTGCCTTTTGAAAAATTATGATGCGAATGGAACACACTGCTTTTTTTCAGAATAATACCGGTTTAGTTCACCGCGATAAATCAGCAGTGCATTCGGAATATATCGTAAATCATCTGGTGTATACAAGGACGGTTGTTTTTCCAGTTCCACACCGGTATATTGAAGGAGTCTTGCTACAAATTCTGCACAGTGTAATTTGTTTTGTCTGCTCCAGCGGATATGCAAAAAGGTCGTGCACAGCCCCAGGAGATTATAGGAATATTGAGAACGGGAAATTTTGAAATGTTCCAGGTATTGAAGAAATTTCTGTTTGGATTCCGAAGATACCGGAATCGCATAAATTTCACATGGGATCGTCGAAAACAGCCCAAATGTCCCCTTTCCGATCACTTCCTGATTAAATGTTGCCGGCAGCGGAAAATGACAATGGGTTCGGCAAAAACTGTAAACTTCGTCTAAAGTCAGGTCTACGGCAATAGAAGCATGATTATACGGTTTTCTTGTAAATAATTGAATCAGTCGGGATACGTTCGTTCCTGTCTGACTTAGCAGTACAAACAAATATTCCTGCATTTTTACATCCCTCCAGTATTCTGATTTTCCGGTTTTATGCCGGATTTTTTTATGTCTATAATACTATACAACGTATAATATATGATCTATGTATATTATATCACGGCGAATAGGGTTTGTCAAACCAAATCATGGAATTTTTAGATCCGGATGTAAATATTCATAAGATATTATGTAAATTCGAGTTCATAGTTGCACGCCGGCGTGCAACTTTTGGTCTCTGCGGCGCTATTAGTGAGAGGGGTTGTTCGCAGAGAGCAAAATCGATCACAAAAAAACGAAAGGAGAAATGGAGCAATATGGCAAATTCTAATGAATCCAAACGACGCAGCTTATTCTGCTGTCATTATGCAAGACTGGGGGACGTGACAGAGGCGGCACGGTGTGCCGGCTATCCCCCGGAGACAGCGGCGGCAGATGGTGCAGCGCTTCTGCGGCAGAGCTGCTATCGGCGTATGGTGGAGACCTATCGCAGTGCCCTCCAGGACAATCCGGCGGCAGTTGTCCGTGCCGGGCTGGAGCGTCTGGCATTTGGGCGCACCAATGACGCAGTGCAGCTGGTGCTGGCAGAAGAAATGCCTGCGCCGGAACAGATACAGCGTCTGGATCTGTTTCCGGTGTCGTCCATCAAACGGGACAAGAACGGCGGCATGGAAGTGCACTTTTTCGACCGTTTGAAAGCGCTGGCGTCTCTCTATGAGTACAGCGGTGACGCAGACGGCAAGGCGGCAGCACATGCTCTATTGTCGGCGCTCTCCGGAGGAACGGAGGCGGATGGGGAATGACCTTTCAGACCTTTTCCAAGAACCAGAAGCTTGCCATGTCCTGGTGGAGTCAGAAGCCCTACAGCGGCTATGATGCCATCATCTGCGACGGTGCAGTGCGGTCGGGAAAGACGCTGTCTATGTCCATCGGTTTTGTCAGCTGGGCAATGACTTCCTTTCAGGGCGGCAGCTTTGCTCTCTGCGGCAAGACCATTACCTCTCTCAAGCGCAATGTTATGACACCGCTCATGGATCTGCTGGGAAATCTGGGTTTCACCTGTCTGGAAAAAGTCAGCAAGAACTATGTGGACGTGACCCTTTCGGGCATCACAAACCGGTTTTATCTCTTCGGCGGCAGGGATGAAAGTTCCGCCGCCCTTATCCAGGGCATGACCTTATGCGGCGTGTTTTTGGACGAGGTGGCGCTTATGCCCCGTTCCTTTGTGGAACAAGCGTTGGCGAGATGCAGCGTTACCGGGTCACGAATGTGGTTCAACTGCAATCCTGACAGCCCCACCCACTGGTTTTATCGGGAGTGGATCCGCAAGGCAGAGGAGAAACATGCCCTCTATGTGCACTTCACCATGGCGGACAACCCTTCCCTCTCCAAGCGAGTGCGCCAGCGGTATGAACGACTGTACAGCGGTGCGTTCTACGACCGATTTGTCCTGGGAAAGTGGACGGCGGCAGACGGACTGATTTACCCCATGTTTTCGGAAACGCAGCATGTGGTGGAGACAGCGCCTCAATGTGACCGCTACTGGATCTCCTGTGACTACGGTACAGTGAACCCGTCCTCTTTCGGGCTGTGGGGGCATTGTGACGGCGTCTGGTACCGGCTGAAAGAGTATTATTATGATGCAAGAACCGAGGGCGAACGGCGGACGGATGAGGAGCACTATGCTGCTCTGGAAACGCTTGCCGCCGGGTATGACATCGAAAGCGTGGTGGTTGACCCTTCCGCTGCAAGCTTTATTGCCTGCATTCACAGCCACGGACGGTTTCGGGTCATTCCGGCAGACAACGACGTGAACGCCGGGATACAGCAGGTCAGCAGCCTGTTGAAACAGGACAAGCTCCGGTTCTGCAAAGCCTGCCGGGATATCCGGCGAGAATTCAGCCAGTACTGCTGGGGCGATTCGGTTCGGGGGGATGTGCCGAAGAAGGAACACGATCACGCCATGGACGACATGCGCTACTTCGTCCGCACCATTGCCTGCCGGAATGGCGCAGACGCATTTTTTGCCGTTTCGGCGAAACGGTGAGGAACGCAGTGAAAGGAGGTGAAATGAAATGGGATTATTTCCACGAAAGAAGAAACCGCCGGTTTCCGGGGGCGTGCTGCAAAGTGCGGCGAGAAATGTGGACGGCTATGGGCTTTCTGAGGGATGCCATGCTGTGGAAGGCAGTCTGTATGCAGGGCTGCGTGGAGCAGTGCCGGTGATTGATGCTGCCATTGGGAAAATTGTCCGACTGACAGGCAGTTTCCGGCTGGTGTGCGATTCCGGGAGAATGCAGGCACAGCTGGACGAGTTCGTCCGGGATGTCCCCGTGGGACTGACAGGGCAGTCGCTGCAATGCTTTATAGACGGCTATCTGGAAAGCCTTTTGACCTATGGCAATGCCCTGGGGGAGATGCTCATTGATCCCAGAACAGGAATGCTCGCCGGGTTACAGAGCGCATCGGCAGACCGGGTGCAGATCCGTGCCGGAAAGCGGCCTATGGAACGGGAATTCTGGCTTCGTGGGGAACAGGAAGCGGACAATGTCCGCATTGCCCATCCGGAGCGCATCCTGTTCACGGCGCTGAATCCGCCGCCCGGAGGGATTTACGGCGTATCGGTACTCCACGGGTTGCCGGCACTGAGCCAGATCCTGCTGCGCATTTTCGAGTGTATCGGGCAGAATTATGACCGCATGGGCAATGTGCGTTATGCAGTGACCTATAAGCCTTCTAATGATCCGGCAGAGCGTGCCTATGCCGGCGACAGGGCGAGACAGATCGCCAAGGAATGGAGTGAGGGAATGCGTGCTGGTGCACACGGCGAGATCCGGGACTTTGTCTGTGCCGGAGATGTGGATATCCGTGTGATCGGTGCAGATAATGCGCTGCTGGATACGGAAGTGCCTGTGCGGCAGCTGCTGGAGCAGCTCATTGCAAAGCTGTCCATTCCGCCCTTTTTGTTGGGACTGAACTGGTCATCCACCGAGCGCATGAGCACCCAGCAGGCAGATATCCTGACCTCGGAGCTGGAATATTACCGCCGCTTGTTGGAGCCGGTGCTTCGCCGGATCGGCACGGCATTCCTGCGTCTTGCAGGGTCTACGGCAGAGGTGACTGTGGAGTGGAGCAACATCAACTTGCAGGATGAGACCGAACTGGCACAGGCACGGCTCTGGAATGCACAGGCACAGCAGCTGGAAATGCAGATGGAAGAACGGTAATTTTTCGTTTGCCGTGTATTCTGTTTATCAATGTTTTGCCTGCGGGCGAACAATGTTCGCCCCTACATCGTGGGTTCAATGGAACAATTTAATTTGAAAAGGAGAAATGAGTTATGTACAAGGATCTGAAACTGGAAAAGGGTATGTATCACATCACAAACAAGAGCTTCACAGAGGTGCTGGAGAGCATGGATCCCTCCGGGCAGTATGCGGAGACACCCCTTGCCGGACTGGACGCCTATGAGCGTCAGCTGAAGCGCTTTGACATCCGTGTCAGCGGTCTGCACTGCGACCGTGTGGAAAAGTTCTTCTCCACCACGGACAGCGCCGTGTTGTTCCCGGAATTCATTCGCCGTACCATCCGCAGCGGTGTGGAGCAGTCCGTGCTGTCGAATATTGTGGCGGTGCAGACGAGATCGGAAAGCGGCGAATATCAGTCTGCGGTCTTGAATGATGCCACTGCCTATAGCACAAAGACCACCCAGGGCAATACACTGCCCACAGCGACCTATCTGGCGGCTGCTTCTACCAGTCGCCTGGAGAAATACGGGCGTACCATTCATGCATCCTATGAGGCAGTTCGCCGTCAGCGTCTGGACAGCTTCGGCACGATACTTCGTGCGGTGGGTGTGCGCCTTGCCAACGGTATTCTGGTACAGGCTGTGCAGAAGATGGAGGCGAATGCCGGCTCTCTGGTGGGCGTGCAGACAACAGGTACACTGACCTATGCCGACCTGACCAAGCTGTACGGTTCGTTTAAGGAATTCAACATGAACACCGTATTGGCTGCACCTGCCATTGCGGCAAAGGTCATGGCGTTGGATCAGATGACAGAAATGGCTTCTGTACAGCCCAACATGATCATGCTGCCCTTTGGTGCACAGTTGTGCAAGTGTGCCGGTATGTCCGAGGGCTATATGATCGGTCTGGACGACAAGTTCGGACTGGAAATGATCACAAACGGCGATCTGCTGCTGGAAACGGACAAGATCATTGACAGCCAGCTGGATGTGATCACTGTTTCCCTGTGTGTGGCGTTCCGTGTGATCATGGAAGATGCTGTTCACGTGCTGAGTCTCTGAGTTTCAAAAGGAAGTTGTGGAAATTGAGCAGAATTTGTGGAAAGTCCCGTGCGCCGCCGCAGGTGGGATAGGTTTTTGAATTAGGAGTGAGGAGTTAGGAATGAGGAATGATGGTATCGCCTGTGGCGATGGATCTCAATATAATTTGGGGAATGTCAGTAATATGTATTTTATTTATGAGCGAAGCGAACACCGCCATTCCTCATTCCTACTCCTCATTCCACATTAAAAAACAGGAGGATGAAAAAATGCAGGAGGAAGAACAGAACCTGGCGGCACGGCTGGAACAGCTGAATCAGTTTACCCGGCGTACTCATACCCAGGAGGAAGTATTTTTGTTTGATGTGCGGCTGTGTGACAATGAGATCGACCGGGACGGCGAACGGTTTTCTCTGGAGGCGTTGGAACAGTTGAAAGATTTGTTTGTGGGCAAAACAGGCATTTTTGACCATAACCCCAAGGGCGAAAACCAGACGGCACGGATCTTTGCCACAGAGCTGGCGGAAGATCCGCTGCGGCAGACCACTGCCGGGGAGGTGTACACCTATCTGAAAGGTCATGCCTATATGATTCGCACCGATACCAACCGGGATCTCATCCGGGAGATTGACGGAGGCATCAAAAAGGAAGTGAGTATTTCCTGTGCGGCGGCATCCCAGACCTGTTCTGTCTGCGGCAGCGACCGCCGGAAAGCACCTTGTGCGCACCAGCTGGGGCATACCTACAGCGGCAGTGTGTGCCATACGGTGTTGGGAGAGATTACAGATGCCTATGAGTGGAGTTTCGTGGCGATCCCTGCCCAGCGGGAGGCTGGTGTCACAAAGCAGTTCGGCACAGATTCCGGTGATTCCGGACGATGCAGACAGCTTGAGGCACAGCTTCGGGAGAAAAATGTGCTGTTGTCCCGGGTGGAGGAACTGGTGCGTCGGGATATCGTCCGCCTGCGGTTTCTCACAGAGGGAACGACAGAGCAGGACGCTGTTTCTGCGGCGGCAAAGCGCATGGATCTGGAGGAACTGCTGGCATTCCAGGAGACGCTCCGCACCAAGCAGAAGCAGCAGTGCCAGGCACAGCTGACCCCGGCAGCTGCAAATCACGGGGGAAACAAGGAATTTCGGATGTAAGAGTCTGTTCAGTATCTGGGCGTGCGCAGATTGCGCAGTCAGATTTTTTGGGAGATGAAGTGAAAAACGGAGGAAATCCTTTGTGGATTTCCGAGTATTTTCGCAAAATCTCCCAGAAAAGATGCAAGCAAGATGCGTGCGAAAAGATGCTGAACAGGCTCTAATACATGGAACAGATGGAGGTGTTATCATGAATCAGGAACAGGTCGCATTGCTGTTCGGGCTGTTCGCCGGGGAGGAGACGCTGGCGGAAACCTATGGGGCGGTGCTGGAAATGGCAGTGCAGGAAGTAAAACAGGCACTAAAGGCAGATGCGGATGAAACAGATGCAAGGCTGTGTTATCTGGCGGCAGCAGTGGCATTTCAGCGGTACACGGAGATCACGGCGGCGAGAGACCGTGCCGCATGTACCTTTGCCGGAACGATTGCCCAGAATACGGACGCAGCGCAGAAGCTGGCGTTTGCCCAGTCACTGGTATGGGCATATCGTGGGCTGTGCCGGAGTCTGTTGGAAGATGAAACATTTGCATTTCAGGCAGTCTGAAAAGGAGGCGGATCGGTGTGCTGCTGGAAAAATTACTGAGTGATCTGAAAGCTGCATTGGAGGAACGGTCGGGCATGCGTGTTTATCTTTCCTATGACCCAACACCTCTGGCGCAGCGGCCGGCGCAATTTGTGGTGCTGGGTATGGACTGTGTGGAGACAGACCGTCCTTTTTTGACGGATACGGACTTGTATTACGCATTCACAGCGGCGGTGCGTGTGACGCTTTTGTCGCCGCCGGAGACAAACGAAAGCGAGATGTACAACACCTTTTTCCGGGGGATCCAGTCGGGGATGCTTTCTTCCGGCTTTACCATGAAAAGTCTGCGGAGCGGTACGCCGGAAGAGGTGCGGAAGCTGCATAAAATGACGCTGTTCGGCACATTTATGCTTTCTGGTCTGATGCAGATGCGCAGAGAGGAGGCAGGCGTATGAGTGCACATTTTTATCCCGTGCCGCCCAGAGCCTTTCCCATTGCCATAGGCGATACGATGTTTTACGTGACTGCCTGGAAACTCACCGGTTCCAGAAATTATGCAGAGCAGAGCGGTGTGTCAGGCAGCGGTTTTGTGACGAATTTCGGCAGGCGTGCCAGACGGCTTGAGATGGAAGGGCGGTTTTATTTCCGTGGGCAGCTGGCAAAGGTACTTTTGTCGTTGGATATGGCAGTTCAGGAGAATCAGCGGTTTGTGCTGGACATCCACGGCATACGATACGTGGCAGCATCTCTTGTGTCTTACACAGCGGAGGAATCGGCGGAGGAAGGCGTTCTGCCCTGTCGCATGACATGGGTGGTACAGGGAAATATGACGGAAACACCGGCAGAAACGGAGGAGACATCATGAGTCAGGTAAAGTTTCAGCTGATCATGGAAAAATCCGTCATGACCATCAGAGACAGCATTGCCGCCTTTACACTGGAAAAGGAAATGTACATGCCCTATTCTCAGCTGACTGCCACATGTTATGGGACATTTCCCACAGATCAGTTTCAGAGCGTCTATCGGGTGCGGATGCTTCTGGATGATAAGGAACTGCACTTCGGTACTGTGGAACAGCTGCGGCTGGTGCGGCGAAATGGCATCAGCTTTGTGCAGTTCACCTCACGGGGACTGACGGCAATGCTGCTCCAGAACCAGCTGAAACCGGGACTGCATACAGGCATGTCCCTGGATGGACTGATGACCGATTATTACACGTTTCCCCAGGAGATCACCTGGGAGTCCAGCACAGATGCCAGCAATTATCTCTATGTCAAAGATAATACCAGCATGTGGGACGGCATTGCCAATCTCAGCTACAAGCTTTATGAACGGTATCCCTTTATTTATGGTACAAATGAGATCCGGATGCATCTGCCGGAAAATTATGAGCATTTTTATGGACAGGACGGCACGCTCCTGGGGGCAGGTATGGTGACGGATCAGTCCCGATTTTACAGCGATTTTTATATGGCAGATGTGGACGATGATTATGGTGCGTTTCATGAGACAGAACCAGAGGCAGTGAAACGCAGTATTGTCCGCACCCGTCAGCTGGCGTTGGACAGGCAGTATCTGTACAATCCCCAGCAGGCGCTGATTTTTCGGCGGAAGTTCGCAGACCGTGGGCTTGTCAGCTATTACACGGACTGGATCGGCGCAGTCGGTGCAGATCTGGGCGACCGGCTGAGCTATGGCAATGTGCTGGATGGTGCAGTAGTCACCCATATCCGCATGACCGGCAATCAGAAGGGGATTCGTACCCGGTTGGAAGCATATTTGGATGCGTTTTATAATACATGATGAGGAGCGTTTTATGATGCATCTCTTTGTATCACCGGATTCTATGTGGCTGCATATGATGGAATGTGCCATAAGAGCCTGTTCAGCATCTTTTCGCACGCATCTTGCTTGCATCTTTTCTGGGAGATTTTGCGAAAATACTCGGAAATCCACAAAGGATTTCCTCCGTTTTTCACTTCATCTCCCAAAAAATCTGACTGCGCAATCTGTGCACGCCCAGATACTGAACAGACTCTAATATCAACGGGAAGGTGACGTGAGGTGCAGAATCCGGAAACAGTCCGGCCGCTATGCTCGCTGGAACGAGACGAGATGGCGGTCATAGAAGCGCTTTACTTACACGGCGCAATGCGGCATCGGCTCCAGGATCTCGGCTGGATTCCTGGAACACGGATTCAGAGACTTCAGACTGCCGGCAGTGGTGATCCCACAGCCTATGCCGTCCGGGGTGCTGTCATTGCATTGCGCCGGTGTGATGCAAAGCTGGTGCTGGTTTATCCGACTTCTTCGGTGGAATAAAGAAATGGCTCTGTTTCTGGGGAAACAGGGTCGTTTTTTTGTTTCATGATACTGTTGAAATGAAATTGTAGGGGCGGATATCATCCACCTGCCGCATTCTCTGCGATCGCACGAATCCAGTGAAAATGTAGGGCAGCCATCGGTTGTCCGCAAGCTTCGCTGCAAACGTTCGGATACAAATCATTGTTTATTTTTGGAGTACCCAGACTGTTTTGAGATTATCTGCAAAATGTTCATGAAATTTGTCGGTTTTACTGGTATACTATATGTCATAAGAATGATTCTCAATAATATTTTGTATGCTTCTGAAGGAGGGTTTTTCATGTTACATCCGGTTTCCCAGAATACATCTGTTTTCTATGTCGGCATAGACGACAAGACTATTGACCTTTTCGAGAGCCAGTATCCCGTACCCAACGGCGTTTCTTATAATGCCTATGTGATCCAGGATGAAAAAATTGCGGTGATGGATACGGTGGATCCCCGTGCCACTGCCCAGTGGCTGGAGAACCTCACCGAAGCACTGGGGGAAAAAACGCCGGATTATCTGGTCATCTCCCACATGGAGCCGGATCATGCCGGGAGTATCTGCGCCCTGACGGAACGTTATCCGGAAATGACGCTGGTTGGTTCTGCAAAGGCGCTGGCTATGCTGCCGAATTTTTGCAGGAGCGCACCCCAGAACCCGATTCTTGCCGTAAAGGAGGGGGATACTCTGTCGTTGGGTGCTCATACCCTGCACTTTGTCATGGCACCTATGGTGCACTGGCCGGAGGTCATGGTGACCTATGAGGAGACGGAAAAAATCCTGTTTTCTGCGGACGCTTTCGGAAAGTTCAGCGCATTGGATACAGACGAGCCATGGACGGACGAAGCACGGCGGTATTTCATCAATATCGTGGGAAAATACGGGATGCCAGTGCAGACGCTGCTGAAAAAGGCGGCAAAGCTGGACATCCAGACCATTTGTCCCCTGCACGGTCCTATTCTGACGGGAGATCTGACACCGTATGTGGAAAAATATCAGATCTGGAGCAGTTATACTCCGGAGGAAAAGGGTGTTCTGGTGGCATATGCGTCTATTCACGGCAATACTGCCGAGGGCGCTGCATATCTGGCGGAACAGCTGCGCAGTCTGGGTGAAACGGTTACTGTTCTGGATCTGGCACGGTGCGATGTTGCCGATGCAGTGCAGCAGGCGTTCCGTTATGACAGAACTGTTCTGGCGGCGGCAAGCTATGACGGCGGCGTGTTCCTGCCTATGGAGGAATTTCTCATCCATCTTCAGGCGAAGGCGTTTCAGAACCGTACCATTGCGCTGGTGGAAAATGGATCCTGGGCACCATCGGCGGCGAAGAAGATGCAGTCTTATCTGGATACCATGAAAAATCTCACCGTGCTGGAGCCGGTGGTTTCCATCCGTTCTGCCGTGAAAGCAGAGGACGAGACACAGCTGGCAGCCCTGGCAAAGACGATCCATGAAGCATAATTACATAGGGTTTTCTCTTAGATCCTTTGGGAATGGCGGGAACAAGCCCCGCCCTACACTTCTGGTTTTTCACCTGTGAATGCAGGCGAACACAGTTCGCCTCTACATTTACGTCAAATATGTGATTCGCACGAAAGGAGGTGAAAAGATCATGCAGGAAAATTACGAAGTATGTCATTGCATGGGCGTATCTTATGCGGATATCGAATCTGCTGTGCACAATGCACAGAGCTTGAGCGAGGTGGAGGCTGCATTTCAGAAGGTACAGGAGATCACATCCTGTTCTACCGGATGCGGCGGATGTCACGACAAGGTGCTGGATATCATTGCAGATATCATGAGCAAGTAATGCGATTCCATTTGTACACAGAAAAACCGGCAGTCGGAGCAAATACGCCCCGGCTGCCGGTTGCTTTTTTTATTTTGGATACATTAAGAATGTGTCGAATAGTTCGGCGCTTCCTTGGTGATCTGGATGTCGTGAGGATGGCTCTCCAGGAGACCTGCGTTTGTGATCTGGACAAACTTTGCCTTCTGGTGCAGTTCCTCAATGGTAGGACAACCACAGTAGCCCATACCAGAACGAATGCCGCCCACCAGCTGGAATACGGAATCTGCAACGCTTCCCTTGTAGGGAACACGTCCCTCGACGCCCTCGGGAACCAGTTTCTTTGCACCCTCCTGGAAATAACGATCCTTCGAACCGTTTGCCATAGCAGCCAGACTGCCCATACCGCGGTATACCTTGAAGGAACGACCCTGATAGATCTCAGTCTCACCCGGAGATTCCTCGCAGCCTGCCAGCAGAGAACCCAGCATGACCACATTTGCGCCGGCTGCCAGTGCCTTTACGATATCGCCGGAATACTTGATGCCGCCGTCTGCAATGACTGGAATGCCGTGCTTCATAGCTACCTGTGCTACGTCATAGACAGCCGTGATCTGGGGCACGCCGATGCCGGCAACGATACGGGTGGTGCAGATAGAACCAGGACCGATCCCCACCTTTACAGCGTCTGCGCCGGCAGCGATCAGTGCTTCTGCCGCTTCTGCTGTGGCAATATTGCCTGCAATGACCGGAATATGGGGGAATGCTTCCTTGACCTTTTTCAGAGTGGTCATGATGTTCTTGCTGTGACCATGTGCAGAGTCCAGAACAAGCACGTCTACCTGTGCGTCTACCAGTGCACGGGCACGATCCAGCACATTTGCAGTGATGCCGATGGCAGCACCGCAGAGGAGACGTCCCTTTTCGTCACGGGCAGAGTTCGGGAACTGTACTGCCTTTTCAATATCCTTAATGGTAATAAGTCCCTTCAGATAGCCCTCGTCGTCAACCAGAGGCAGCTTCTCGATCTTGTGCTGCCGCAGGATTGCCTGTGCCTCTTCCATAGTGGTGCCCACCGGAGCGGTGATGAGGTTCTCCTTTGTCATGACCTCGGAGATGGGGCCGTTGTAGTCCGCCAGGAACCGCATGTCACGGTTGGTGATGATGCCCACCAGCTTGCCCACACGGTCTACGATGGGTACGCCGGAGATCTTGTACTTGCCCATGAGCTCGTCCGCATCGGAGACCAGGTGATTTTCCGTCAGGGAGAAGGGGTTCACGATAACGCCGTTTTCCGAGCGCTTTACCTTGTCCACTTCGTCCGCCTGCTGTTCGATGGTCATATTCTTGTGAATGATGCCGATGCCGCCTTCCCGTGCAATGGCGATTGCCATCTGCGCCTCAGTTACCGTATCCATAGCGGCAGTCATGATCGGCGTGTTCAGATGCACATTTCCAGCCAGTGTTGTCCGCAGATCGATCATGTTGGGGGTTACGTCCGATTCCGCCGGAATCAGCAGAACGTCATCAAACGTCAGCCCCTGTTTTCCAAACTTTTCACACAGTTCTGTTGCCATAATGACCCTCCAGTTATCATAAATTCCCGAAACCTTCAGAGCCTGTTCCGTATCTTTTTTCACGCATCTTTTTGGTGAATTTTATTACTATCTGCGTAAAAAATTCTTGCCGGGCAAAATTCCGCCTGCGAATTTTCGCCTTGCAATCAACGAAAATTCACTCAAAAATCTACGCAGAAAAAAGTTACGAAACAGGCTCTTACGGGTTCTGCCATTATCCTGCATTGCCGCAGGAGCTTTTATTATGATTCCCCGTAAAAACCCCTGCGGCAAACGTTAGATTATTATATCTATGATACTCTTTTTTCTCCGATTTGTCAAGAGGTTCGGTCGCTTCGGATGAGATTTTACACCTTTTACAAATTTTCGTCGGGATTTTCGGTGAGAATGCGAACAAAAACAATCCGGATTTTCACATGGTTTAAGAATTGTTTAAGAAACAAACGGTATACTGGAAAATAACAGGAGGACTTCTCACCTCCGTGTTGTTCCAATATACCATTCATCCAGACGGCGGACAGCAATTGTTCCGGTGCTGACATCTGCCGTTGCATGATTCCATTATCGTTTCGTTTGTGTGTACAACACCTCTCTACCATTGTGCAGCAATGATGGAGGGGGCATCCCACCAGCAAACGAAAAGTTATCTTATGATTTAAAAGGGAGAAGTGAGCAACATGAAAAAATTCTCGCACCGTCATGTGCGTAAGACTATGGCAGGCGTTGTGGCACTGTCCATGCTGTGTACAGCAGCTGTTCCCACCATGCTGGCGATTCCGGCAGGTGCAGCAGCATCCAATGCATCCGGTGATCTGAATGCAGACGGCAGCGTCACTGCTGCGGACGTCAAGGTACTTCAGACAGCACTGCTGGGCGGTACGCCCCTGACTGCTGAACAGTATCTGAATGCCGATGTTGTGGCAGACGGCATTGTCAATGGTATGGATCTGGCAAAACTGCGTCAGATGGCGGCGAATACCGACCCGGTAAGCGATGCAATTTATATCCACCTGAACGATGCCGGCATTACGGTTGAGGGTGACACAAAGGGCGTTACTGCTGTTTCCGGCAAGATCGTGACCATTTCCGCTTCCGGTACTTATGTTGTAGACGGCACCATTACAGACGGTCAGATCCTGGTGAATGTACCAGAGACTGATACAGAGGATGTATCTCTGTTCCTGCAGGATGTCGCCATGACCTCCACCACTGGTGCACCGTGTATCTATGGCCAGAGTGCTGCAAAGGTAAAGCTGACCTGCGGCGGCACGAACACCCTGACGGATACGGCAACTGCTGCTAATGCAAGCACAAGCGGTGTGATCTACGGTGCTTGTGATATCACCGTTACCAAGAACAGCACCGGTTCACTGAATATCACCAGTAGCATGAACACTGGTATCAACTGCAAGGATGATATCAAGCTCAATGGCGGTACTGTCAATATCGTTACCGACGTGGACGATACTTCCGATGCAGACGCCATCAAGGCAAATAATACCATTGAAGTAGACGGCGCAGCTGTTACCATCGACTCTTCCGCAGACGGTATCAAATCCTCCAAGGAGAATGTATCCATTCTCTCCGGTACGGTCTCCATTAAGGCTGGCAATGACGCTGTACAGGCGGCAACTTCTCTGGCGATTTCCGGCGGTACGGTTGTGGCCTGCGGTGATCGTGGCTTCACCCTGGATGAAGGCGGCGCACTTGCCATTACCGGCGGTAATGTGATCGCAGCTGCAACAGATTATGCTTTCGGACAGAATGCTGCTGGCACGGCCATGACCATTGATACTTCAGGCTGCACCCAGACCATCATGCAGCTGGATTATGCGGCAGAGTGGAAGAAGGGCAATGCTGTCACCATTCAAAAGAGCGGCAGCACGGTCTATGAAATGACGCCTGTCAAGAAGTTTGACTATGTTCTTGTCAGCGGCAGCGGTCTGGATACATCCAGCACTTATCAGGTATATACCGGCGGCACGCAGATGTCCCACGACGGCTCTGCCGCTGGCGATTTCAAGATGACCGGTACACCTACCGAGTTCACTGGCGTAACAGAACTTTCCGGCGGCAATACTGTGACCACCGGCGATAATGTGGCAACGGCACTGGTATTCAGCGGCAGCACGGTTACTGCAAATAATGCGGCTGGCGAAGCAATCTCCGCTCCGTCCAACCTGACCATTTCCGGTGCGGCCGTAACCGTAACTGCTTCCAGTGAGATCTCCATCAGCGGCGAAAGCGGCAGCGGACAGATCATTGTGAATGTGGACAAGACCGCAGAACCGGAAGGCGTGGTCACCCTGAATCTGGAGGGTGTGACACTCTCCAACAGCAGTGCAGCGCCGATTTATGTAGAATCCATCGGTGATGAAGCGGCAATTTTCGCAAAGAACGGTACGACCAATACCATCTCTGACGGCACTTCTCACACCGATACCTATACAGACAGCGAGGGCAATGTGGAAACTGTCAATGGTGCTATTTTTTCCCGTGATGATCTGAAGATCAAGGGCAAAGGCACACTCGTTGTCAACGGCAACACCGAGGATGGCATTGTCTGCAAGAACGATCTGAAGCTGTGGAACGGCAATATTACCGTCAATGCAGTGGATGACGGCATTGACGGTAATGACTCTGTCCGTATCGGAGACCCGGCAGACAGCACCAACTACGGCACACTAAATGTTACTGTCAATACCAATAATGGCACTACCGGCGGTGACGGCATCAAATCTACCTCCACGGAGACAGACAAGGGCTTTGTCACCATCAGCGGCGGTACAGTCAACATCAACTCCTATGCAGACGGTATTCAGGCAGAGCAGGCATTCACCATGAATGGCGGCGATGTGACCATCAACACCTACCAGGGTTCTGGATTTACTGGCAGTGTTTCCTCCGGCAGCACAGGCGGCTGGGGCGGCGGCTGGGGAGGCGGTATGTCGGACGGCAACTCCAACAAGACCGACATCAGCGCCAAGGGCATCAAGGCAGTTGGTCTCTATGACGCAGCCGGCACCACCTACCAGAGCGGCGGCAATCTGACCATCAACGGCGGTACACTGCACATTGATTCTTCCGATGACTGTCTCCACTGCGCAGGAGATCTGCATGCGACAGGCGGCATTCTGACACTGGCTTCTGCCGACGATGCTTTGCACAGTGACAGCAGCCTGTATATCGGCACAGAGAATGCAGGGACATTTGACGATGTACAGATTTACGTTTCAAAATGCTATGAAGGCGTAGAGGGCGTATATATTTATCAGAACAGCGGTACGGTATATATTGTTTCCACAGACGACGGCTATAATGCAGCCGGCGGCAGTGACAACTCCGGCAGCGGCAATACCGGCGGCTGGGACGGCGGCATGAGCAGTTCCTATGGTGAGGTACACCTCAATGGCGGTCTGGTCGTATGCAACTCTGCAAACGGCGATCACGATGCCTTTGACTCTAATGGCCCTCTCAACATCAATGGCGGTTACTACTGTGCAAATGGTCAGGAACCCATGGACTGCGGTGATGGCTATTCGACCACACAAACCGGCGGCACTGTGATTTCGATGACAGGCGGCAACACCGCTCTGACCACAAGGTATACATTCGTAGATTCTTCCGGAAACGCCATCGTATCTTTCTATTCTGCAAGCGGCGGAGGTCTCGCATACTCGGACAATAGTGCATCTGCACAGTCCGGCGGAACGATTTCCGGCGGCACAGATATTCTGACACAGTCGAGTTATGTTGTGACTGTTGGCGGTGCGATTTCCGGCGGCACAGCACTTACAGCAAGTTCCGGCGGCAACCAGGGCGGCCCTGGCGGCTGGGGTTGATAAAACATACCCTATAATCAGGTAAAGCATACATAAGTATCCCCTCAAAAAAAGCAGCCTCATCGAAAGTGGTAGGGCTGCTTTTCTGTTGCCTGAACGTGATGGGGATGATATCCGCCCTTACGGTTTCGTCCAGAATGACGGAATTTTTTGCAAATAAGATTTACCACTGGAGGCAAGTTTGCGGGCGAACACAGTTCGCCCCTACGAGTTTTCCGTATTGTTTTTGTGGTTGTGGCAATACAAAAGGCGGATATGATCCGCCCCTGTATCAATCGTATTTTGTTTTTACGCCTCTGGCAGGATGGTGAAGAAATGCTGTGCCAGGTGGAACATTTCGCCGGATGCCAGTTCTCTGTAGCCGGTCTTTTCTGCGGGTATGTCCAGATTGGGTGCATCGATCATAGCGGTCATGGGTTCCGGGCAGAAATAGTGCTTTTCGCCCCGGTCATTCCACAAGATCCAGAACTTGTACCCGTCAGAAACGGCATAGCCGATACCCTTTCCGCTGGCGGTGTCAGTCATTTTTACACCACGGAAAGGTTTCTTGTCCAGTTCCAGTATACCGGCGGTATACATGTCATTGTCCACCACACGCTTCACAGGGCAGGTAGTGCCGTTTTTGTATGCCATGTCATAGTCCGACAGGGGCAGGATCTCGCCGGTGGGGAGACAGCGCTGGTTCAGCGTCCACTTTTCCGTCACCGGTACCTGGATGCGGATGTCCTCTTCCTTTGCGCCGTCCACAAAGGGTGCGGCAATGGTGGTATGGGTGGCAATGGAAATGGGCAGTTTTTTGGGGGACTGGTTGATAATGGAGAACTTGTACTCCAGACCATATTCGCTGAGCACGAAGAAGAATTCTGCTGTGAAAGGCAGGGGGAAGTACTGGAAAAACGGGTCGCTTTCGTTGTAGACATAAGCTGTGCGCAGCCATGCACCGTCTTCGTTTGCGGAATAAGCAACAACAGTGTGTTCCCGTTTATGTAAAAAGCCATGGATGTGGTTGTGGAAGGGTGCTGCCTCGTTCACCGGGAGCTGGTACACGGCGTCTGAAGTGCGCAGTACACCGTCAGAAAAACGGTTCGGGAGATACAGCGTGGGCAGACCCCACACCTCTGCGGAATTCCGGATGTCATCCGGCGTGTTGTTTTCATCCCAGCGGAAGAATTCCACGCCGTTTGCATCATCGTGGAGACGCAGCACATTAGAGCCGATGCCCGGTGCGATCAGAGCAGTATAACCGCCGGCAGAGAGCCGGACACACTCCATGCCCTTCCAGTCGATCAGGGTTGCAGTATTTTTCATAGATGGTAGATTCCTTTCTGTTTGGCACGAAATATGCCGTAATCATACAATAACAATTTGATTATATCACATTATGCAAATTCTGTCTAGCCTGGATTTGCAAATTTGGGCATGTTGTACAAAAATGTGGGGAATCTCTTGCTAGGTCTGGTGTGCCGCTGCGTTTGCCCACAATGACGAATTACGAAACGGCGGGAACAAGCCCCCGCCCTACGTTTTGTGGATGGCATCCGTTTGTTGTGCCCCTGTAACCGGCATTTTCAAAACTGCGTGATATGCACCTCGCCGGCGTGGAGCGTTTCCACGTTGCCGAAAGAATCCTGCACCACCAGACCGCAGTCGTCGGCGATCTCCAGAACGGAGACCTTCTTGCGTGTGCCGTCGTCCATGACGAATTCCGCTGTTTTCCCCAGAAGACAAGAGCGCCCCCGATATTCTCCCAGAAACCGCTTTGTGGACAGATCACGCAGGGCATGTTCCAACTCGTATAGAATTGCCGCCAATAACTCCGCCCGGCGGACGTGACAGCCCGGCACTGCTTCTTCCAGTGAAGTCACCTTGTTCCGCAGTTCTGCCGGCAGTGCACTCCGGGTATTGCGGATATTGATACCGATTCCCACTACGGCATGTTCCAGCTTTCCCGACTCCAGGCTGATGTCTCCCTCGGTGAGGATGCCGCAGCACTTTTTGCTATCCAGATACAGGTCATTCACCCACTTGATCTGGATATGCGTGCCGTACAGGGCGTCAATGGCACGGGCAGCCGCCACAGCGGCGCATGCAGTCAGCAATGGCGCATCCTGGAGCGCAATTGCCTGGGACAGCAGCACGGAGAAGTACAGCCCAGAGCCTGCCGGGGAACAAAATGTCCGTCCCTGTCTGCCCTTTCCGGCAGTCTGACAGTTGGCAGTGACGACAGTGCCGTGCGCTGCCCCCTGGCGGATCAGCTTTTTGCAGTAGTTGTTGGTGGAGTCCAGTTCCGGGAATACCAGCAGAGGATGCCCCAGCACCCGGCTGTGGAGAAGGGGCTGGATCGTATCCTCAGTCAGAAGGTCTGCATCCTGGGTGATGCGGTAGCCGGTCTTTTTCTTGGATTCAATGGGAAAGCCTTCTTCTTGCAGGGTGCGGACGGCTTTCCAGACAGCATTCCGGCTGACGCCCAGTTTTTTCGCCATGGCTTCGCCGGAGAGATACTGTCCCTCTGCTTCTGCTAGACATGCGGCAACGGATTCTTTCACGCTCATGTGATAACCTCCTAATTCCTCATTGTGAAACAGCCGGAATGCCGAACAAGCGTTCTCCGTTCCGGCAGGTCTGTTCCAGAATAGTCTGGGTATCTGTACCAAGCACCAGTGCAGCGGCTTCGGCGGTGTAGGGGATCATGGCGCTGTCGCAGCGTTTTCCCCGGAAAGGCACAGGCGCCATATAGGGGCAGTCCGTCTCCAGGAGCAGTTTGTCCTCCGGCACGACAGCAAGCGCTTTCAGGGATTTTTTGGCGTTCTTGAAAGTCAGCACTCCGGTGAAGCCGATGTACATCCCCAATGTCAGCACCTGCCGGGCTGTCTCTGCACTGCCGGAAAAACAGTGTACTACCCCACGGGGACGGAATTCCGTCAAAATCCGGAGATAATCCTCGGTGCAGTCCCGTGCGTGGATGATCACCGGCAGATCCAGCTGCTTTGCCAGATCCAGCTGTTCCCGGAGCAGTTGGATCTGCGCCTCCCGGTCGTAGCCCTCATAGTGGTAGTCCAGACCGATCTCGCCAATGGCGACTACCTTCGGGTGCTTCGCCATTTCTGCCAGCTGTGCCAGATGATCCGCCGGTTCCTGCCCGGCGGTTTCCGGGTGAATCCCTACGGCGGCATAGAGATAGTCATACCGATCCGTCAGCCCGATGCCCTGGGCACTGTCTGCAATGGTCGTTCCGGCGAGAACCGCATGAACTATGCCCTGTTCCGGAAGACGGCGGAGTACCTCGTCCCGATCTTGGTCAAAGGCACTGTCTGTGTAGTGGCTGTGTGTATCAAAAATCTGGGTAAACATAGCGTCTATTTCCTCTTTCAACAAAAATGTGATTTGTTTCATAAAAATGTTCTGCTGTAGGGGCGAACTGTGTTCGCCCGCATATTTCGGGAGTCTTTTCACGGGCGAACGCAGTTCGCCCCTACAGTTTCGTCCGTATGATCCAAAAAATATTACCAGTATGCCATAAAATTGATTTTCGAGCATATTAACAATTCTTACTTGCAATTTCGCACCCTGTGTGCTATACTAAAGAGTACGCCGAACGAATGCCAGCAGGTTTTCCGGTGTTCATATTGTCTCTTTTGTTATCATATCATATTTTATGGGGAAATGCAAGGCAGGACAATCAATGCATAAGGAATCACTGATTAAATCGCGCCTTACGGCTTGGCACACATCTTGCTTGCATATTTTCCGTCATATTTCACAAAAATGCTCGTGAATACACAAAGTATTCACTGCGCTTTTTGTTTCATCTGACGAAAAATCTGACTTCGCAATCTGCGCACCAGATTTAATCAGTGCTTCCATAATTGTCCCCGCAATGTATTTTTATCCGTGAACAAAAGGGATACGCAAATTATGCATTGATTTATACACAAGGAACGTGATATTTCATGGAACTGGAACAGCAAAAACGCTATCGTGCGTGGGCGGAGATCGATCTGTCTGCGCTGGAACAGAATGTCCGTGCCGTGCAGAAGATCCTGCCGGAACAGACTCAATATATGGCGGTGGTCAAGGCGAATGCCTACGGTCACGGTGACGAGGCAGTCTGCAAAAAGCTGTGGGAGCTGGGCGTGCGGTGGTTTGCCGTGTCGAATCTGGAAGAAGCCCTTGCGGTGCGGCAGTACTGCCCCTATGGAGAGATCTTCATTCTGGGCTATACGCCGCCGGAATTTGCCCCGGAATTGTCACGGAATAATATCATTCAGGGCGTGCTGTCCCTGGACTATGCAAAACAGCTCCAGCACTTTGCCCACCAGCCTGTGCGCTGTCATATCAAGCTGGACACGGGTATGGGACGAATCGGCTTCCGCAGTGCCTCCCCGGAGGCTTGCGCCGAGGAACTGCTGCCTCTGTTTTCCCTGGATAGGCTGTCAGTTGAGGGCATCTATACCCACTTTGCCGTGGCGGATTCTCCGGAACAGGCGGATGTTGCCTATACCCAGGGGCAGGAGGAATTTATCATCGCGGTATATGACCAGCTTGCCGCAAAGGGGCATAAGCTGAAGCATCTGCATTTCATGAACAGTGCCGCTTCGGTCATGCGTCCCAATCCCCGGGCAACTCTGGCACGGGTGGGCATTATTATGTACGGTCTGGAACCCAACTATCCGGTGCATGTGCCTATGGAACTGCACCCGGTCATGTCCCTGCGCAGTGTGGTCTCCCACGTGAAAACTGTGGATGCCGGCGCATGTATCAGCTACGGCAGAACCTATACCGCCGACTGTTCCCGCACCATTGCCACAGTGACCATCGGCTACGCTGACGGCTATGCACGGCTTTTGTCGGGCAAGGCAAGTGCACTGGTGCACGGCATGGCATGTTCCATTGTGGGCAGAGTCTGCATGGATCAGCTCATGCTGGATGTGACGGATGTCCCGGATGAAGTAAAGCCCGGCGATGTGGTCACTATGTTCGGCAGGGACGGGAATATGACCATTACCGCTGATGAACTGGCGGCAATGTACGGCACCATCGGCTATGAGATCGTCTGCGGCATTTCCAAGCGTGTGCCGAGGGACGTGGTGGGCGGTTAACCGATGATTTGCGATTGTTCCCTGCGGAATGGGAAAACATGATGTAGGGGCGACCATTGGTCGCCCGCAGGGAAACCATTTGCAGACGGGAAACACGGGCGACCGATGGTCGCCCCTACTACCCAGTCACATCTAAAAATTTATTCCGTTGTAAATGTCCCACTGGGACATTTACAAAATCACATTTGCTGAAAACGGTTTACAAGGGGAAAGCGGTCTTGTCCGCTTTCCCCTCGAAAAGCTATCGCTTTTCTCACCCCTTTTCTCCGCAGCGCAAAAGTATGCGCCAGGGTATTTCGCCGTCTGCGGACGGCGACCAGGGACGCTGTCCCTGGACTCTGCCAGGGCTTTCGCAGCCCTGGACCTGCGCCAGCTGTGCTCAGCTGGACCAGCATGATGAAAAACCTTTTTGAAAACGGGTAGGAAACATTTTTAGATGTTACAGAATAATACAAAGGCGGTATAATAAACAATACACAAATATTTACCGTCTCCGTCCAACAAAAACTCCAAAAGTTTTTAGATGAAAATTTCGTGATTTCTGTTGAAATCGGGCGAAAAATGTTATATAATGAAAGAACATGAAAACAGGCAGTGAGAAACGGGCGCAGCGTGCGCCGCAGGAAAGGAGCATCCATCTGTGAGCGAGATCCATGAAACACCATATGCACTGGGAATCGACGTTGGTTCCACCACCGTCAAGACGGTTCTTCTGACCGAAGAGGGTCAGGTGCTGTCCTCCAGCTATGAACGGCATTTTTCCAAGGTGCGTGAAACCGTCTGCGAAAAGCTGGCTGCGCTGGGGCAGGAATACCCGGAGACACAGCTCCGTGTCAGCATCACCGGCTCTGCTGGTCTGGGACTGGCACAGGCGGCGAAGCTGCCCTTTGTCCAGGAAGTACATGCCGCTTTTCTGGCAGTGAAACAGCGATACCCCGAAGCAGACGTGGTCATTGAACTGGGCGGCGAGGATGCCAAGATCATCTTCCTCACCGGCGGCGTGGAACAGCGTATGAACGGCTCCTGTGCCGGCGGTACGGGGGCATTTATTGACCAGATGGCAACGCTTCTGGATGTCAGCGTTGATCAGCTGGACAAAATGGCGCTTTCTGCGGAGAAAGTCTACCCCATCGCTTCACGATGCGGTGTGTTCGCAAAGTCCGATATCCAGCCGCTGCTCAATCAGGGCGCACGCCGGGAGGATATCGCCGCCAGCATCTTCCAGGCAGTGGTTGACCAGACTGTTTCCGGTCTGGCACAGGGCAGACGGATTCAGGGCAATGTCCTGTTTCTGGGCGGCCCCCTGTCTTTTTTGCAGGGACTGCGCAATGCGTTCACCAAGACACTGGGACTGGACGAGGCACATGCCCACTTCCCGGAGGACGGCAGAACCTTTGTGGCATACGGCAGTGCCCTGTCTGCGGCGGCTCTGACGGAAACCTATACCCTGGAACAGCTGGGCGAACTGCTCCGCACGGCGGAGACCCAGACGGCATTGGTGGCAGATAAGCCTCTGTTCAGCTATCCTGAGGAATACCAGCGTTTCCAGGAACGTCACGCTGCCCATGATGTGGCACGGGGCGATTACCGCACCTATAAAGGCAAGGCGTATCTGGGCATTGACGCCGGCTCTACCACGACAAAAATGGTGCTTCTGTCGGAAAATCACGAGCTGCTCTATGATTTTTATGCGTCCAACAAGGGGCAGCCTCTGGACTGCGTGAAACGGGAACTGACAGAGCTGTATGAGGGCTTGAGTCCCGACTGCATCATCTGCGGCAGTGCAGTTACCGGCTATGGCGAGGATCTCATCCGTGCCGGACTGGGCATTGACTTCGGTATTGTAGAAACCGTGGCGCACTTTAAGGCAGCGTCTTTCTTCTGTCCGGATGTGGATTTCATCATCGACATTGGCGGACAGGACATCAAGTGTTTCCAGATCAAAAACGGCAGCATTGACAGCATTATGCTGAACGAGGCATGTTCCTCGGGCTGCGGCTCGTTTATTCAGGCATTTGCCGTGGCACTGGGCTATGATATTGCGGAATTCTCTAAGCTGGGACTCTTTGCAGAGCATCCTGTGGATCTGGGCTCCCGGTGTACGGTATTCATGAACAGCAGCGTGAAGCAGGCGCAGAAGGACGGCGCAACGGTGGAGGATATCTCCGCCGGACTGTCCGGTTCTATTGTCAAGAATGCCATTTACAAGGTCATCCGTGCCCATAATCCGGAGGATCTGGGACAGCATATCGTGGTGCAGGGCGGCACATTCCTCAACGATGCGGTACTGCGCTGCTTTGAACGGGAGATCGGACAGGAGGTCATTCGTCCTGCCATTTCCGGTCTGATGGGAGCATTCGGTGCGGCACTCTATGCCCAGGAGAAATCCCAGGGTACTAGCACACTTCTTTCTCCGGAACAGCTGCGAGAATTTTCTTACACGGCAAAGGCAGCGACCTGCAAGGGTTGTACTGCTCATTGTGCGCTTAGCATCATCCGCTTCAATGACGGGAGCCGTTTTATTTCCGGCAACCGCTGTGAAAAGGGTGCAGGCAAAAAGGAATCAGAACAGCTGCCGAACCTGTTCGAGTGGAAATACCGGAAGATCTTGTCTCTGACAGAGCACCAGCCGGAACAGCCCAAGGCAACGGTCGGTCTGCCTTTGGCGCTGCATTATTACGACCAGATGCCATTGTGGCATACGTTCTTCACCGATCTGGGCTTTGCCGTGAAATTCTCCGAGGAGAGTACACGGGATACGTATTACAAAGGACAGAGCACCATTCCTTCAGATACGGTCTGCTATCCGGCAAAGATTACCCACGGGCATATCGAAAGCCTGCTGGAACAGGACGTGGATTTCATTTTCTACCCCTGCATGAGTTATAATATTGACGAGGGCGATTCTGACAATCACTATAATTGCCCAGTGGTGGCATATTATCCCGAGCTGCTCATGGCAAACTGCGAGAAGCTGACGCCGGATAATTTCCTCTATCCTTTCCTGGATCTGAACCGCCGCAGCCATGTGGTAAAAACACTGCACACCATGTTTGCACGATATGCCTCCAAAAAAGAAGTAGAGGCGGCGCTGGATCACGGTTTTGCCGCTCTAGAGCAGTACCGGAAAGAAGTCATCGCCCAGGGCGAGGAGATCGTCCGGCTGGCACGGGAGGCAAACAAGAAAATTATTGTTCTCGCCGGCAGACCCTACCATATTGACCCCGAGATCAACCATGGTATTCACAAACTCATCGGCAGTCTGGGGCTGGCTGTCATCACCGAGGACAGCGTGGCGCATCTGGCACAGACACCGGAACTGCAGGCACTGAACCAGTGGACGTATCATTCCAGAATGTACCGTGCTGCCCAGTATGTGACCACCCAGCCGGATATGCAGATGGTACAGCTGGTGTCCTTCGGCTGCGGCATCGACGCCATCACCACAGACGAGGTGCGGCGCATTCTGGAGGACGGCGGAAAGCTTTATACCCAGCTGAAAATTGATGAGATCAGCAATCTGGGTGCGATCAAGATTCGGCTGCGGAGTCTTATTGCAGCCATGGAATAATATTGCAGAGAAATTTCTGTTTATTGATATCATGCCCCTTTATCGCCTGTCGGCGGTTCACCTTTTCCTTTCAGGGGAGAGACACCATTGTGCAGTAATGGTGCAGGTGTTATTTGATGGGCGAACAATGTTCGCCCCTACGATTACGTCACGCTTAAAACTTTGTTTCAGCGATGAATTGGCTGCATTCTGAAAGCCCAAGTCAAAGCAAGCGCGAAGAAAGTCAAGTTATCGTGCCCGGCAAAAGTGCGGAAAAGGGGTGAGGGGTGAAGGGAAAGAGAGTGCAGAGGGAAAA
>NZ_DXUU01000037.1:3882-30604 GCF_019417665.1 Ruminococcus sp. | reverse complement strand
CCGCAGCTTATGAGCAGTTCGGAAAGGAGGTGGCAGAGCTTGGCGAGAAACAAAATGATATGGTACAATAAAACTTGACAACAATCGCTCGAAGAAATAGCGTTGCAGGGAGGATTATGTTGACACTGTTTGAAAGAATACAAAAGCAATAACCGAGTACATTCAGCGCCAGCTTGAAGAGAGAAGAATGGCAGGGTAATTTACATTGGACGATTCAGACCTGTTTAATGCAAAGTTAAAGAGTGCCAATTTCCAAAAACGGAGAATGATACTCTTTCTTTTTTAATACATTACATCAATCACAAATGCTTTTTCATCCGTTCCTGCTTAGGCGTAATACCACGCCATTTTTTGTATGTTCTAATAAAATGACTGCAATCGAAAAAACCCGTTTCAAGGGCAATGTAATTTAAATCATAATCTGTATGCAGCAGCAGATCCTGAGCTTTGTTCAGACGAATATATGTGATATACTCTTTGCATGAGCGCCCGTAGTTTTCTCTGAAAAGCTTTGCAAAATGAGAATAGCTCATGTGGCACATATCAGCAAGCTTCTGGATTTCAAGCTGTTCTCCCGAATGTGAGTCGATATACTCCAGAATGTGATAAAAAGAAAAATCTGTATCTGTACGCTTTTTGTCTTCATGCTTATTTTCCTTTTTGATTTTTCTTGCAATTTCTATAAGCAATGTATAAATGTCAGCCTGTATCTGCAAAGCATAAAACGCATTCTCTTCCTGAAATTCGTTTACGATATGCTGAATGAGTGAGTTCATTTTCGTCTTTTCAATACAGGTATTCTTTAAAATAATACAGAAATCTTCTTCACGGCTTCTTCTGATAAAAATGTCATAAAACTTTGATAGATATGCCTGCGGAATGTTAATTGTATGAACATCGAATTTTAATACAGCATATTCCGTTGCATTGTCATTTGCTTTTGAAACGGTATGAAGCTGTAAGGGATAAATGTAGCACAAATCACCCTCTTCAAGAACCGCATTTTTATTGTTGCAGGTTATTGTAACTGTACCCTTTGTTATATAGAGCACTTCGCTGTAATAATGCCAGTGGAGCTGTGAATCCACTGAATCTGTGTAAAAAATATCATATGGCTGATTTGGCATATCTATGTATTCAAACAGCTGCATTGTACATCCCTCCTACTTTTATTTTACCATCAGATGAAAAGAACGTCAATAGCAAAAATAGATTTGTACAATTTTTTCTTTCATTTTTCATAGAAATAAAAGACAAAATGGTGTATCATGTAATCATCAAAGTTACAGAAGCCGGCTTGAACTGTAATCAGACAAAATCATTATATTGAAAGGAAATTCTGATTATGGAAGCAAAAGTATTTAAGGAACATCTTGAAAAAAATCTCATTCCGTTCTGGAATAAACTGAAGGACGAAGAAAACGGCGGTTTTTACGGTTACGTCGGCAGCGACGGTAAGCCTGATGCAAGAAGCGTAAAGGGAGTTATTCTTAACAGCAGAATTCTTTGGTTTTACTCTACAGCATATCAGCTGCTGAAAAAACCTGAACTGCTTGAAATGGCTGACCATGCATACAAATTTCTTACAGACTTTTGTTTTGACAGTCAGTATGGCGGTGTTTACTGGTCGGTAAACTACGACGGGACTGTATGTGATGATACGAAACATACGTACAATCAGTCCTTTGCCATCTACGCTCTTTCAGCATATTATCAGGCAAGCAGAAAAAAGGACGCACTGAACATGACTTATGTGCTTTACCGTGTAATTGAGGAAAAGTGCAGAGATGAAAACGGATATCTGGAAGCATTCCGCCGTGATTTCACACCCTCGTCAAACGAAAAGCTTTCAGAAAACGGCGTTCTTGCAGAGCGCACCATGAACACTCTTCTCCATGTCCTTGAAGCTTATTCCGAGCTTTATAAGGCAGATACGTTTTATGCTGTCGGTGACTCGATCCGCTGGATTCTGAAACTGTTTCAGAAGAAGGTATATAACCCCGAGAAAAAGATTTGCGAAGTTTTCTTTGACAGCGATTACCACTCACTTATTGATCTGGAATCCTATGGACACGATATTGAAACCGCATGGCTTATTGACCATGGATGCAGTGTTCTTGACGATGCGGCTTATAAAAAGGAAATGCTGCCCATTACAAACGGACTGGCAGAAGCTGCATATCGTAACGCTTTTGATAAAACACAGCATGGTCTGAACAATGAACGTGAAGGAAATAAGATTGACAGTAGAAAAATCTGGTGGGTGCAGGCAGAGTCTGTGGTTGGTTTTTACAATGCGTATCAAAAACAGCCGCAGAAGAAAGAGTATCTTCAGGCGGCAGAAGAAATCTGGGAATTTATCCGTAGCAGCGTGGTAGACCCAGACAGCGGAGAATGGATAGAATGCGTTCCGGCAGATAATAAACCAGACCCGAAGCAGGCGCTTGTTCATCCATGGAAATGTCCGTATCATAACGGGAGAATGTGCATGGAGATGATTCAGCGTCTGTCACAGGCATCATAAAAGGAGGACTAAATGCAAAATACTGCTAACAAAAATGCAACAAAAAAAGCAAAAGAGCTTTTAAACTACCTGTCCGATACAGCCGGAAAGGCTATCATCACAGGTCAGCATACACAGACTAATCCTATGGAAGAAATTTCATATATCAGAGAAATGACAGGGAAAGAGCCAAAACTGCGTGGCTTTGAATTGCTTTCCTATTCTCCGAATATCAATTATGAAAATGCAGATGGGCCTTGTCTGATAGAGGTTTATGAAAATCAGCATACTCTTGAAACTGCCATGAAGTGGGCAAAGGAATCAGATGGAGTACTAACATTTTCCTTTCACTGGTTTTCTCCCATCGGCGGACATGACAAGAGTTTTTATGCTGTAAATACTGATTTTGATGCCACCCGTGTACTCATTGAGGGCACACCGGAACGCAGGGCGTTTTTCCATGACATAGACGTAATTGCGGAGCAGCTGAAGCTGTTTCGTGATGCAGACATACCGATTTTATGGAGGCCGTTTCATGAATCGGACGGTGACTGGTTCTGGTGGGGTGCAAAAGGTCCGGAAACTGCAAGAGAATTATACAAGCTGATGTATGATTACTATACCAATGTACATCATCTTGATAATCTGCTGTGGGTATGGAACTGCCGCCTTCCGGAAGGATATCCGGGTGATGAATACGTTGATGTTGTTTCTGTGGATATTTACCTGACGGAATATGCTCAGACAGATTATCATGAGGATTACTGCGAGCTTATCAAGGCAACCTCTGGGAATAAAGTGGCGGCTCTTGCAGAACTCGGGTATATGCCTGATATTCATTTGCTGGAGCAGTCACATACACCATGGGCGTATTATATGACATGGTCAAAAGAGTTCTGTATCGGTGAACAGTATAACTCCGTAAAAAAGCTGAAGGAAATGTATGAAAGCAAGTATGCCGTTGTGTCGGGTACTGCTGTGTAAGAGAATGATTTATGAATTACGGACATTTTGACCTTAGAGCCTGTTCAGCATCTTTTCGCACATGTCTTTTCGGTGAATTTTACTGCTTTCTGCGTTAAAAATTCTTGCCGGGCGACAGCCCGCCTGCGAATTTTCGCCTTGAAATCAGCGAAAATTCACTCAAAAATCCATGCACAACAAGATACTAAACAGGCTCTTAAAAACAAGGAATATGTTATAACAAGACCCGATACACCTGCACCTTGGGTCAACTATCTCAGCTCGCCGGAATACGGTGCGATAATCTCGAACAATGCCGCAGGCTACAGCTTTGTGAAATCCGGTGCAAACAGAAGAATCAGCCGTTTCCGCTTCAACTCAATGATGACACTCCCTGGCAGATACATCTATTTGTGGGCTTAGAAGACTGCGGAGAATTTGACAATATTCATCCACTTAACAAGAAAACGCCTGGTGAACGTCTTGCTGTCCTTGCAGAAAGCATGGTATATGGAAACAATGGTGCAGTAACGCCCACAGCTGATTATGTCTATTCTGACGAAAAGAAACTGTATATCTCATTTTGCAATGTTCCGGATAAGCTGACTTTACACCAGACAAGTCAGAATCCCTTTGAAATTGCCGGCGCAGACGGTAAATTTGTTCCAGCGCAGGTGAATGTGATAGAGAACGATCTGATTTGTGCAGAATCTGAAAGTATAGAATATCCATGTGCACTTCGCTATGCGTGGTATAACTTTGGAGAAGCATCATTGTTTACAGAATCGGGAATAGCCGCTTCTCCATTCCTGAAACAAATTTGAGAGCGAGTGAGGTCTTTATAAATTCAGCCAAAAAACAATTCCATTTTTACTTAAACCTGTTGGAAAAGATTATCTATGGGGCGGTGAACGTTTGCAGAGTGAATTCGGCAAAGACTGCGGTATGAATCCGCTTGCCGAAACATGGGAATGTTCCAGAACGGAATTGTCAAGAAAAGTGCAGGTTGTATGTAATCTCCAATTTGTGATCAGCGTTTCTAACAAAATTCCTATCAAACTTAAATTGTTGTTCTGGAATCATCGTTTTGATCATCTGACCACCGATAGAACCAGCCTCACGTGCAGTTAGGACACCGTTATAACCCTGCTTCAGAGTTACGCCAACTTCGCTGGCAGACTCCATCTTGAACCGTTCTATTACTTCTTTGTTCTTCTGCGTGAATCTATCCTTCATAATTCACTGGCCATCTGATACTCGAAACCAATAAAACTCAGCAAACTCCAATTCACACAGCACAGTGCATCCAGAAAGATAGCATAGTATGTCGCCCCAATCGAAAGATGTCCCGATAATCGTACTTGCCGCAGCACTGCCGGACAAGCCTAAAAGCTCTACAATATGTATGCCCTGCAAAATCTCTACCACAACAGCAAATCCAAATAAGATCACGATCCACCAGGAGCAACGATGGTTGTGCAGCTTTTTCCATATATGAATAGGAAGCACCATGCGCAGAAAGCAATACAATACAGACATGACAATGACATCTCCCAGATACGGACGGATTAAACTGTCGTGCACAAATAGTGCGATCATCACCTCAATGCCGAATAAAATCAAAAATGAGATACCAAAACAAATATGAGGATGCTTCATTTTTTCAGACTCCTTCTTCCACGTATTACTGAATATAATCTGAAGTGTTCCGGTATTGCAGCGGAGAAATGCCCATCTGACTGCGAAACACCCGATTGAAATAGCTGACGTTTTCATAGCCACACTCAAATGCGATTTCCAAAACAGTACGGTCTGTCTCACGCAGCAGTGTACAAACCTGCTTGATCCGAATTGTATTCAGATATGCAGTAAAATTTTGTCCAGTAGCATTGCGAAAATACCGGGAAAAATATTTTTCTGACATATGAAATTCATCCGCCATAGCAGCGATCGTAAGCTGTGTCGAGTAATTTTTGCGGATGTACTCTATGATCTGCTTGAGCCGCTCACTTTTCTGACTGAGACACTGTTGTACAGTGATCAGTTGCCGTTGCCGAATCAGTTCTGAGATAATTTGTAATAGATAGACCTTCACAGTGAGCTCATAGCCGACTTCTTTCTGTTCCATGGTGTACAAGATCTGTGTTAGGATACCACTGATGATTTCCACTTGTTCAGGCTTAGTGATACGCACCGGAAACCGCATAGTATTCCGGATCAACGGTTCTAGATATGTCTGGGCACTATCGTTTGCCGCAAAGGAAAGGGATTCCATTGGAAAGATCAGCGTACCATAAGACAATGTCGGGTCACTGGATGCAATGCGATGCAGTTCTTCTTGGTTGATCACAAAAATATCTCCCGCAAAACCCAAAAAAGTCTCCGTACCAATCATTACTTCCGCTGTACCAGAAAACAGCTGCATGATTTCTATATTTTTATGCCAATGCAGCTGCACGAGAAGACGATCGCCTTCTGCATTTGTCACAAAACATTCTATGGGAAACATAGGCGTTCCATGTTTTCGCATCTCTAGCAGTCGCTGTTTTTCCATTTTATCATCCCCTTTGAAAAAAGTAGAAAAAATGCAAGAATATGCGGATATAGTACTAGATTTTGTGGAATATTACAGATATAATATAACACAGAACAGGAAATCTGTCAACCATTTCAAGGAGGTTTTGTATATGAAATTCGCAGAAAACTTTTTATGGGGAACTGCCTCTGCTGCCTATCAGATAGAAGGCGCATATTTAGAGGATGGCAAAGGATTAAACATTTGGGATGCCTATTGCCAGGAGGGAAATCGTGTTGCCCATAGTGAAAATGGCAATGTGGCATGTGACCATTATCACCATTTCCGAGAAGATGTAAAAATGATGCGGGAGATGGGCATTAAAAACTACCGTTTCTCCATCAACTGGACACGTATTCTTCCGGAAGGCACAGGAAAAATCAACGAAAAGGGCTTGCAATTTTATTCCGACTTGGTGGATGAACTGCTGGCGAACGGCATCGAACCGCTGGTGACGCTGTTCCATTGGGATTATCCACTGGCACTGCACCAGAAAGGCGGCTGGCTGAACCGGGAATCTTCGGATTGGTTTGCAGAATACGCAAAGGTTGTAGTAGATGCACTTTCTGATCGTGTGAAATACTGGATGACCATCAATGAGCCCCAGGTATTCATTGGCTGCGGTTATGCCATTGGCAAATTTGCCCCCTTTGAGAAGCATTTGCCTTGTGACCTGACCCGTATGACACATAACGTACTGCTGTCTCACGGAAAGGCTGTTCAGGTCATCCGGAAATATGCCAAGAAAAAGCCGGTGATCGGTTTTGCATTTGCTACACCGTGCTGTACACCCACAGATAATACACCAGAGGCGATCGAAGAAGCACGCCGCAAGAGCTTCGCTGTCACACGGGATCGGTTTCCCTTTGAGCTCTCCTGGTGGGCAGATCCCATTTTCTTCGGCAAATACCCTCAGGAGGCATATGACGTGCTGGGTGCAGATATGCCGGAGATCCTGCCGGGCGATATGGAGATCATCTCACAGCCGGTGAACTTTTATGGTGTAAACATCTATGAGAGCAAGGCGACAGAAAATGTCTATGGCTATGCCGAAAATGCTTATCTTGGCTGCCCCAGAACACAGATGGGATGGCCGGTAACACCAGAGGTACTCTACTGGAGCCCAAAATTCCTATACGAACGTTATAAAAAGCCGGTATTGCTTAGCGAAAACGGTATGGCAGGGCATGACTGGGTGCATCTGGACGGCAGAGTACACGATGCACACCGTATCGACTTCATGAAGCGCTATCTCCGGGAATTGTGTCGCAGTGCAGAGGATGGCGCAGAAATTATGGGTTATATGTACTGGTCGATCATGGACAATTTCGAATGGGCGGACGGTTATGATAAACGGTTCGGTCTGGTGCATGTGGACTATCAGACGCAGGAGCGTACCATCAAGGATTCCGGTTATTTCTATCGGGATGTCATTCAGACAAATGGGCAAGCTATTTTTTCGGATACCTGGGAAGGATAATTTGAAGCAGAATAGCAAATAATAAAGGCGGTCAAACGTGAAAAAACATTTGATCGCCTTTTTATTATGCCCGCATTTTTCTGCGAAATAATGCAATAGAAATTCCTACGATCACAATCGCCCAGATCAGCACGATCCCTGTTTCCTGCATACTGTCAAAATAATTGCCGGCATAAGCAAGACGTGCAGCTTTGACTGCATGAAAAAAGGGGAGTGCGGCGCATATTTTCTTCAATGTACCGCCGATGGATTCCACGTCCATCCAAATGCCGCCCAGCATACCGGAAAAACAAATGATAACGGATGTAATGCCAGGTGCTGCATTTTTTGAAAGCAGCGTGCCAAACAATATGCCAAATCCCACAAACATGAGAATTGCAGGCAAGGAAAACAGCACAGACATTGCCATACCTGCAAGATGCAGTGTCTCACTCTGAGCTGCACTCAGAAGCAGGGAGGTGAGGCAGGTCACCGCTGCCTGTCCAAGAGCTAAAAGCACCATGGGCAAAAGATAACCCAGAATAAAATCCGCAGAACGCATGGGCGAAGTATACAGCCGCATCAAAAATGCATCCTTGCGATCGCCAGAGATCAGCAAGCTAGTGAACAACATAATAAATGTATACCCAAAGATCATAATACCCGGTGCTAGATTCTGTATTTCAAAAAGTATCATGCCAACTTCTGCCGGAATACTCTGATTGATCACTGTCATCAGAAGCAGCATCACAAGGGGAAATCCCAGACAGAACACCCAGCTCAGGGGATCACGGATCAGCTCCCTGCAATTTCTGCCTGCAAAATAAAAAGCTCTCATAAAGCACCTCCCATTTTTTCTGATACTGCCAGAAAAATATCCTCCAGCTTCTCCTTTCCAGTCTGTTGCTGCAATGTTTCCAGCGTTCCATATGCTTTCAGATTTCCTTTTTCCATAATAGCAATGTGATCGGCGAGATGCTCCGACTCCTCCAGATAGTGCGTGGTGATGATAATGGTCATGGTGCCTTTTAGAGACTCGATAACCCGCCAGAGTTCCCGTCTCGCCATGACATCCAGTCCCAGGGTAGGTTCATCCAGAAACAGCAGTTTTGGTTCTGTGGCAAGCGCCATGGCAATACTGAGCCGCTTCTGCCAGCCGCCGGACAGCTTTCCTGCACGCTGCTGCAAAACACTTTGCAGGGATAATTGCTGGGTGATTCTTTTCACGTTTTCCGCTGTCCGACTTTTGGATAGTCCATATATACCGCACATAAAACGTAAATTTTCCTCTACGGTCAGATTCCGGGCAAAGGAATTCTCCTGAGGAGAAATGCTGATCATTGATTTCACTTCTTCCGGCTGAGAAAGAATACTTTTACCGTATACTAGAGCATCCCCGGACGTAGGTTTTATCAAACAGGAAAGCATTTTTATGGTCGTAGTTTTCCCGGCGCCGTTCATGCCTAGCAGAGAAAGAATCTCACCGTCTGTCACTTGCAGTGACAGATCTTGTACTGCTGGCACATGCTGATATTGCTTTTCCAGGTGCTGTGTTTCAATTGCGTTCATCTTCTCCTCCTGTGTTTCCCCCATTTTCCTGTTCTTCCTTCTGGATCATTTCCATTACGGTAGATGTAAAGGTGAAAAATCGGTTTAACTTACACATGGCAATGCCTTGTGTCTCATCTCCCAATAGCAACAACTTGTCACCGGGTTTCAGATCAAACACTTGACACGCCTTTTGTGGTAGGGTGATCTGTCCTTTTTCATTGATTTTTGCCACGCCGAAAATATGCTTTCCAGCAGGTCCTTTTTCCTGATCGGGGTTCTTGGCATAAGTGACCAGATCATCCAGAGTTACATTATAGAGCCGTGCGAGGGCAATGCAGTTGTCAATATCCGGGAGCGATTCGCCGCTTTCCCATTTTGCAACAGACTGCCGGGAAACATTCAATCGTTCTGCTACTGCTTCCTGGGTCAGTCTTGCGGATTTCCGCAGTTTCTTTAAATTTGTAGAATTCATTGCTTTCACCTCGGTTTCTATTATACAGGATAGAAGGAAAAGATGCAACCATCTGATTGCAACACAAAATGTCAATTTTGGTTTACAAAAAGTCCCGATAGGAAGTCATTCCTACCGGGATCTTTGTATGATTTTCTTGTATGGTTCCTTACAGCGTAATAAACAGGGAAGAAAACAGGATCACCAGCATACAAATCGGGCAGACATACTTGACCATGATGCGGTACAGCTGTCTGGATTTGAATTTCGCATTCAGTTCCACTTCATCTTCCACGTATTTTGTCTTTACGACAAAGCCAACCAGAATACAGGTCAGAAGTGCAACGATGGGCATCATAATATTATTGCTGATGAAATCGAAGAAGTCCAGGATCTGCATTTTGAAGATAGTGAAGTTAGACCAGATACTATAGCCGAAAATCGAAAGCAGGCCGATTAAAAAAGAAACTCCCATAACGATCAGACAACTTGGAATTCGTTTCAGCTTAAAACGTTCACTGATCATAGAAACAACTGTTTCCATAAGAGAAATGGACGAAGTGAGTGCCGCCAGTGCCACCAGAATGAAAAATACAGCGCCCACGATCTGACCGCCTGCCATGGAATCAAATACATTGGGCAATGTGATAAACATCAGGCTCGGCCCCGCATTTAATGCGCTCTTGTCGCCGCCAGAAAAGACAAATACCGCTGGGACAATAATCATTCCGGCTAAAAAAGCCACCGCTGTGTCGAATATTTCGATCTGGCGCACAGAACGCTCAATGTTATCTTCCTTGCGCATATATGAGCCATATGTAATCATGATGCCCATGGCAAGAGACATAGAATAGAACAGCTGTCCCATAGCAGCAATAACGGTTTTAATGGAAAATTCAGAAAAATCCGGCTTGACATAATAAATTAGACCGTCGATGGCTCCTGGCAAAGTCAAGGTATAAATGCCAATGCCTACGATCAGCAGAAACAGCACAGGCATTAAAATCTTACTGACTTTTTCAATTCCTTTCTGTACACCCAGCATGACAACTATGCCAGTAAGTAGAATAAAGATTCCAAAAAATAAGGTCGGCATACCGGCTTGTCCGATAAATCCGGTGAAGAAATCGCCGCTGTCTGCCGCTTGATGTCCAGAACCTGCTGCGAAGGTAGTAAGATATTTCAATACCCAGCCGCCGATTACACAGTAATACGGTAAGATGATTACTGGAATGGCACCGGCAAGCCAACCAAGGGGCGCAAAGTGTTTGTCCATTGCAGTATAGGCATGGATAACACTCTTGCCGGTGCGACGACCGATGGAGATTTCCGTTATCATCAGAGCAAAACCGAAAGTTACGGCAAATATCAGATATACCAGCAGAAAAATACCGCCGCCATATTTTGCTGCAAGATAGGGAAATCGCCAAATATTTCCCAATCCGACTGCTGATCCAGCTGCTGCCAGAATAAATCCCAGCCTGGATCCAAATCCGCTTTTTTCATGATTTTCTTTTTGATGCATCCCAAATAATTCCTTTCTGCGAAGTCTGACAAATACGTCCGATCTCGACTTATTAGAGATAAAAAGTACTACAACATAAGATTATACAATAAGAATAGGGAAATGTCAATGTTTTAAGCCGCTTTTTTCATCAGGAATTTACGGGAATTATTGTTTTATTTACGTATTATTTATCATGGGGAAGAATCGACGAGAAATAAACAAAAACCGTAAATTCCAATTAAAAAAAAACCGTAAATTCCAATTAAAAAGGTCCTTGACAAAACAGCAATTCTATGTTATAATAAAATTCATTCTACAGGTTCATGAAAAAGGAGTGAATATTCGTGCGTACAAAAGGAATGAAACAAATCTGTGACAATCGTCAGGCACGGCATGAATACTTCATTCTGGAACGATATGAAGCAGGGATTGCACTTCAAGGAAATGAAGTGAAATCCATCCGTTTGGGACATGTTAATCTGAAGGATGCCTGGTGCGATATCTCGAACGGCGAACTTTTTATAAAGGGGGTGCACATTTCTCCTTATGAGAAAGATGGTTTGTTCCGTACAGATCCCCTTCGTGTCAGAAAGCTTTTGATGCATCATCGGGAGATTGACCGGATGTTCGGAAAGGTGAAGCAGGACGGCTTGACATTGGTTCCACTGTCACTTTATTTTAAGGATTCCAGAGTTAAGGTTGAGGTGGGATTGTGCAAGGGTAAGAAGCTATATGACAAGCGGCAGACAGCGGCAAAACAGGATGCTCAGCGTCAGATTCGACGTGCAATAAAGGAAATGAACACATAAGCTGCATAAGAGAATACTTTGCTATGCATAATTAAAAGAAAATGGGGGCGTAACGGTTTCGACGGGGATGATGAAGTACGATAAGCGAGCAGAGGTTGCTGCATCTCTTTAAACAGCGGCACGTTTAAAATTAAACGCTAAAAAGAACTTTACTGTAAGCTTTAACAAGAGCCTGCAGGTAGCTGCTTAAGTCAGCTACTGTCGCCCGCAGGAGGACCACGGCCTGCGCTGCGGCATGATGCAGTGGTGAACGTTTCGGCGGCATGGTCACACCGCAGAAATGTATCTGACCTACCGCATATAACAGCCTGTTTATCGGCGGTTGTGTGTGGGAACTAAGGTAGATAAACTACGCTCGTAGAAAGTTGTGTGGATTTGTTTTCGGACAGGGGTTCGATTCCCCTCGCCTCCACCACATAAAAACACGTAATCGGAAAGGTTACGAAAACCACGTAATCACGTTATATAGCGTGATTACGTGGTTTTTCTTTTACAAATTCTGCCTGATTTTTCGGGAGTTCAAAGCGGATTTGATCGTGACCAAGTTAAAGTGCGTAGCATTTTTGGGGTACCCCTCTCTTGCGGGAAAAATGGGAAAATGGGAAAAATGAGTGCGTTTTTTTCGAGAAATAGGCACATTGTACAAAATGCAGAAAAAGAATTTGTGCAATATGATTTGCTTTCCGAAAAAGTCGGTACAAGAATAATCAGCTTAAATGCGGCGACAATCAAAAGAACTTCATAAGCAAAAGTGACAGCAGACGTCTATGAGATCATTGGTAGGCATCTGCTGTTTTACGATTTATATTTCTAAAAAGACTTGAAAATATTAGTGAAATGTGTTAAAATAGACATGGCTTACAAAAAGTATAACTTTGTTTACTGAAAATAGTAAGCAATGATTTGAATGAAATTACTATATAAATAGGGGGAGATTATTTGCTAAGTAAAATTGATATAGAAAAATATATAGGCAAGGGTATATACATCGTGCCTTTTACAAGAGATAATATAAAAGAAAACTCAATAAATCTTAAGCTTAGCGATAAAGCTTGGACATTAAAGCCCTCCAAAAATGGAACGAGACAATACAATCAAGCTTCACTCGCTTGTAATAAAAATATTATTACCTTAGTGCCACATACAACAACAGTTGTATATACAGAGGAGGTGATTGCTTTAAATAGTAAATTTGGAGGAACATTTCATGCAAAAGTAGGAGTTGTTGCAAAAGGAATTGTTTTTTCTTCAACAATGATAGGACCTTTGTACTGTGGACATTTAATGGTATTACTTCAAAATCCAACAGATAATCCAATTTCTTTAAATGTCGGTGATACATTTATATCCTTGGCATTATATAAACTCCGAACGAAATTACGACATGAAACAGTCAATTCAAACTCTGGTGGTCATGTAGAAAAATTAGCTGATTTAGGAATAAGACCCGGAAATGGAATTATGAAATGGCTAGATGAAGATTGGAAAAAGGACATTGTAAAGATAAAAGAAAAATTTGCACAAGAATCTGAATACCAAGAAATTAAAAGAAAACAGAATCAAAAGAAACTAATAATTGCAATTGTAATGGCATTAGCGATTGGTTTCTTAGTTTATATTATAATGTGTAAATTTTATTCACATCAAAATATTGTCGCAAAGCTAGTCTCTTTTACGAGCTCAATTGTAGCTTTTGTATCAACCATCTTATTTGAAAAAATATTCGATCAATTTTTTTCTAGACTTTTTAACAAATAGTATCTAAATAACTTTTGCAAACATATCATCACTGAAGAATGGTGACAATCAAAAGAACTTCGTAAATAAAAGCAACAGCAGACGTCTACAAAATCAATGTTAGGCATCTGCTGTTTTGCGATTTACATTTCTAAAAAGGACTTGAAAATATTAGTGAAATATGCTAAAATAAATATAGTTTATGCGAAAGAAAGGCACAACGATGAACATTACAGAAAAACAGCAGAAAAAAGCCGCAAAGGAATTTGCTGCGTATTGGAAAGACAAGGGATATGAAAAAGGGCAGTCGCAGAAGTTTTGGATCGACCTGTTGCAGAACGTCTACGGCGTAGAGAATGCCACACACTTCATCAGCTTTGAAGACCAGGTGCATCTCGACAAAAGCACAGGCTTCATCGATGGCTACATTGAAAGCACCAAAGTCATGATCGAGCAGAAAAGTCTGGGCAAAGATCTACGCAAAGCGATCAAGCAGTCAGATGGAACATTTTTGAATCCGTTTCAGCAGGCAAAACGGTACATTATGGAACTGCCGGTGGATAAGCACCCTCGCTGGGTCATTACCTGCAATTTTTCGGAGTTTCTGATTTATGATATGAACAAGCCGAATGGCGAACCGGAACAGATCCTCTTGAAAGATCTGCCGAAAGAATACTATCGCTTACAATTCCTTGTGGACACGGGGAACGAGAATCTAAAAAAAGAGATGGAGATCTCTCTCAAAGCCGGCGATCTGGTCGGGAAGCTATATGATGCGATTCTGAAACAGTACAAGAATCCGGAGTCTGAGGAGACGCTGAAAAGCTTGAATATGCTCTGTGTCCGGCTGGTGTTTTGTCTGTACGCAGAAGATGCCGGAATTTTCGGACGGCATGAGATGTTCGGGAACTATCTCAAGCAGTTCCCTCCGAAAGATGTACGAAAAGCATTGATAGAATTGTTTCAGGTACTGGACACAAAGCCGGAAGACCGTGACCCTTACATGGAGGACGACCTTGCCGCATTTCCCTATGTGAACGGCGGACTGTTTGCAGACGAAAACATCGAGATCCCTCGCTTTACAGAAGAGATCGTGGATCTGTTGGTCAACAAGGCGAGTGCAGGGTTTGACTGGTCGGAGATCTCGCCAACGATTTTCGGGGCTGTGTTTGAATCCACTTTGAATCCGGAAACAAGACGTTCCGGCGGGATGCACTACACCAGCCTGGAAAATATCCACAAGGTCATTGACCCGCTTTTTCTCGACGACTTAAAAGCAGAACTGGAAGAGATCAAAGCCTTGAAAGTGGCGAAAACCAGGGTACAGAGATTGCAGGAATACCGTGAAAAGCTGTCTCAAATCACGTTTTTAGACCCAGCCGCAGGCAGCGGAAATTTTCTCACGGAAACCTATATCTCGCTGCGATGCTTGGAAAATGATGCACTATATGAGGAATACCATGGGCAAGGAACTCTTAATGATTTTGTACCGATAAAGGTCGGAATCAATCAGTTTTACGGCATTGAGATCAACGATTTTGCAGTGACAGTTGCGAAAACAGCCCTGTGGATCGCAGAAAGCCAGATGATGCAGGAAACAGAAAAACTGATGCAGATCAATCTGGATTTTCTGCCGCTGAAATCCTATGCAAATATCGTGGAGGGCAATGCTCTGCGGATCGACTGGGAAAGCGTTGTGCCGAAAGAAAAGCTGAATTATATCATGGGAAATCCGCCGTTTGTGGGATATTCTTTGCAGTCGAAAGAACAAAAATCTGACATCTTATCCATTTACATTGATGAAAAGGGCAAGCCTTACAAGACCGCAGGTAAAATTGATTATGTTGCTGGTTGGTATTTTAAGGCTGCACAGCTTATGCAGAATACCAATATCCGTACTGCCTTTGTTTCAACAAACAGCATTACACAAGGTGAACAAGTTGCAGGCGTTTGGAAACCGCTTTATGATCGCTTTGGAATTCATATTGACTTTGCTCACCGTACTTTTCGGTGGGATAGCGAAGCAAGCCTGAAAGCCCATGTGCATTGTGTCATTGTAGGATTTAGTATTGCGGATAATTCTGCGGATAAACGGCTTTTTGATAATGGTACTGAAAAGAAATGTAAGAATATCAATGCCTATTTGATTGAAGCACCTAATGTTTTTATTTCCAGCAATAAAAAGCCAATCTGTAGTGTCCCAGTTATGACGACTGGAAATAGACCGGCTGATGGTGGGAATCTAATCATTGAGGCAGAAGATTATAGTGAATTCATAAGAAAAGAACCTAATGCTAAAAAGTATATAAAGAAATTAACAGGTGCGGCTGAATACATCAATAATAAGGATAGGTATTGTTTGTGGCTCGTTGGAGTAAGTCCAGCAGAACTCAGAAAAATGCCGGAAGTTATGAAACGAGTTGAAGCTTGCAGGCAAGATAGATTAAATGGTGCTCCTGATAGACAAAAACTTGCTGATACTCCAACTTTATTTAGAGAAACTAAAAATCCAAGTACATATATTATTGTACCTGCAACATCATCAGAAAACAGAAGATATATACCATTAGGCTTTCTTGAAGATGATACGATTCCAACTAATTCAGCTGTCATTATACCAGAGGCAGAATTGTATCATTTTGGTGTACTTACCTCAAACGTACACATGGCTTGGATGCGTACAATTGCTGGAAGGTTAAAAAGTGATTACCGTTACTCAAAAGACATCGTCTACAACAACTTTCCCTGGTGCACCCCAACCCCCAAACAAAAAGCAAAGATCGAGAAAACCGCTCAGGCGATCTTAGATGCAAGGGCACTTTATCCCGACTGCTCTCTCGCTGATCTCTACGATGAAACCACCATGCCGCCGGAACTCCGCAAGGCACATCAGGCAAATGATTTCGCCGTCATGGCTGCCTATGGCTTCGACCGGAAAATCACAGAGAGCGAATGCGTGGCGGAGTTGATGAAACGGTATCAGGCGTTGGTAAAATAAAAGTATAAGGAGATTCTATGTTTGAGAATTGGAAATCAATCAGAAAAATTGAAAAAGAAATAAAAGATATGGAGATTCTTTCTCCGTTCTTATCTTCAGAACAAAAGAAACAAATAAATGAGTTGAAAAAAGAATTAGATAATACTAAGGAAATGCTTGAAAATTTCTATCTTCATTTTACTGAACAAGCATGGTGTATGTATGATTGGATGAGTTTATCTTTAGTAGAAAATGCAAATAAGGCTTATGAAGAAGATGGTCTGGATGCTGGAGAAAGAGTTTTAATAGCTTTCTATAAGGATCCAGAAGAAATAAAAAAACGTTTTTTTCAACTAAAAGTCGGGACTTTAACAAATAGGTTTGATTATATTCGTTCTGCATTTGAAAATCATTTTGCAGGGAATTATAAAGAAAGCGTTCAGGACTTCTTGATTCATATAGATGGTGCAGTTAATGAATTTACAAAAGAACACGGCTTTTTTTGTAAAGATACAGATACAACAGCTTGGGATTGTCTCGTAGGATGTAATGAGTCTTTGTCTAAGATCCAAAAAATTGTAACTAAAAGTAGAGGAGAAATTTGCCGTGATGAAATCCGTATTCCGTATAGAAATGGAATTTTACATGGAAAAGATCTGAATTATGCAAATGAGTACGTTTCGTGTAAATGTGTTTCCTTGTTGTTTGCTGTTGCAAATTGGATGAAAATGAAAGAAACTGAATTGAAAAGGCAGGAAAAATATAAAGAAGAAACTAAACCAGTTACATTTTTAGATGTAATCAATCAAATCCAAGAAAACAGTGTGGATAAGGAATGTATAGAATCTTGGAAAAAGAGAATAGTTACAGTTGGAATTGATGTGCCTAAAACTCCGAAAATCGATGATTGTTCTGAATATCCCTACTTAGTTCCTATTGTCAATATGTTTGCTGAATGGAAATCTAAAAATTATGGTTATCTATCGAAAACATTAAAAAAGGTATTTCGTAAGAAAGGTACAGAAATAATAAAATGTAAGGAAATGTTTGAAAGAAAGGAATTTGTATCTTTTGAACTAATTGAAGTTGAAGAACAGGCATGTTCTAGGGCTAAAATAGTAGTGTCAGTAAATTGGAAAGTAAATGAAAAATTGCATTCAGAGCAGCTGACATTAGGTTCTTGTTATGAGAATGAAAAAGGGAAAACTGCTTTTCCATGGAGAAACAATGGAGAATGGACATTAGAACCTTGGGATATAAATGGATTATATTTTTAGTTTGCAATTTAATTTGATACGTATAATTTAGATTTTGTGCTCCAATGAGAAGGGAAATTATATGAAATTTATTATTGGAACAGCATCAAGCAACATGGAATTTGAAGAAGATTTACGTCTAATAAAAAGCTCATTACTGTATGCAGATGAAATTGAATTGATTGGAATGGCTGAATACGCAATTTTCAATTATCTTCCAAAATGTTTGACAGGTGCAAATGATTTTGAAGTAATCATAAGCAATTTGATTTCATTGCTAAAATCATTTGAAACTGATAAAACTATAAAATTAGTGGCTCAACTAGAAGATGTTCAAGAAAAAATTTGTCTTCTTTTACCATCGCTGAGGAAAAAGAAACGTCGCACAAGGAATGAAATAATTGCACAACAGAAGTTCAAAATATTTGAAAATGAGTTTATGGATCAACTTAATGGAATTTATCGGAAGTTAACAAACAGCCATGGAATTGACACTATTCAAAGTTTAGTAGATAACGACATTATTGATATATATGATTATTCATATAATGGATTTAGCATAGAAGAGTTAACTGGTGGGTATTTTGCGAATCTTTTAGGAACAATAAAACATAGAAAGGCATTTCCTCTATTTGATAGCATTAGTGCTAATGTAATCAGTAGTGTAACTGATGCCAAAATTTTGGATTTTAGTAAAATGGATAAAGAAATGATTCGACATGCTGGAGTTGCACATAATATTCTTTCTACTTTGCCTACACTAGAAAGTGCATCGGTTGATGAAATTCTAGATTTCAAAAAAGACATGCGAGTTCCATTAGACAATTTTAGAATTGCAATCTATAAATTTGCAGAAGAAATCAATTCTATGCCATGGGATGATGACTTCTGTTATGAATGTATAAAGCTATATGACACAGAAGTGATTCCGAGAATTAATGAACTTAATGAGTTATCTAGTGAAACAAGTGTTCTGAAAAATTTTGGAAAACGAGTCCTGCATGATGAAGAAGAACGAAGAAAGTTGGCGTTTTTGGGAACGGGCTTAGCAGCTACTATTACAACTAGTAGCCACATCTTTGATGTTTTTAGTATATTAGAAGCATTTTTGAAGGCAGGAGCAAAAGTGGGATTGACTGCTGCAGGGATAAAAGCTTTTTTAAAAACCATGGACGTTTTAAGGCAATCTGTCGAAGAAGTTAAGAAAGAAAAAAAGGAAATCAAAGGGAATACAATGTACTATTACTATAAGGCAAAACAAAAATTCTGCTGATTTATAAAATATAACTTGTAGTATTGCTGTAATGTTTTAGTTTTCCTTTCACACTCATCAACACTGACGTGCAGTCCGATTGCATCGAGCAATGTCCCTGTTCCTCATCCAAGATTCGTCACAGTGCCACTCTCTAACGAGAGAAAAAATAAAATTTCATCCATATATATTTAAATCATATAAATATTATCTAATATATATAATATAATATATAAATAAAAGAGAAATAGATAGAAATAGATTAGTGCTATCTATCGCGCGAGCGCGTGCGCGCGAGCAACCGAAAAAAATTGGCAATTCAATCAAAAAAAATGATTCTCAAAGATGGCTTTATACAACCCGAAAGATTATCTCTTGTTACGTTGGATCGCCCGACCCACTGCCCCATGGGTTCCCGTCGTGGCGATCCTGCCGCTGACGCGGCACCACTGAACACAAAAAACGTAATCAATGGAGAAGGATAATTTTACCGTATACTTGATTTTATAAATCGCATATGCTATAATGCCATTAGGCAAAAGATGTTATCGCGTTCATGACTGATCGCAAACAAAAAACCCCAGTGCTGCAACACTGGGGTTTTTCTATGCCGTTTGTAGAGTAGGTGGCTTATTCCTAAGGTTGGCTACCGCCTAGTTTTCTCCGTCCAACCATTTGCAAACGTAGTAGGCAACTACACTCGCCAAAACGGAGAGTAAAAAAGATGTTATCAATTCGAACATGACTGATCACCCCCTTTCTCTACCTGTATTGGGGGTGGTAGCCGCATAAGTATAACATAAATGTCAAAAAGGGTCAAACATTATCAGTTAATGGCATGGTTATGCATGTACATGTCATTAGAACGTTCTAAAATGCGTTTTAAGACATTTTAGAACATCTAATGCTAAATTGTATAGATAAGATACTAAAATTGATTTAAAAGGTATTCTAGGCGGTTACAGAGCAATTTACATTATGCGGTTGCATGAAAAAATCCTAATTTGCATCTCAAAAGCGTATTGCAATTATTCTGATACACCTTTGAGATACCTTGCAACGGTGGCAGATGGGATGTTTAACTCTGTGCCTATCTTCCTTACGCTCATGCCCTGTTCATGCAGCGTTTTGATTTGATCAAGTAGAGCTGTGTATGCACGTTTTCTTCCTGCACCAAACGGATTCTTCTCAGCTTTCAACGCTGTTTCCTTGTCTGTTTGTAATTCTACAAGCATTGCTTGCGATTCTTTCAGCTGTTGTTCAAGATCCTTGTACATGGTAAGCAGCTCATCATATCGCAACTCATTCTTTCTGATCTGATCCTGCCTGTTCTTGGCAATCCTTTTCCACTGGTCACGATCCTGAAGCAGGTTCTGATACATCGGAGAGTCGCTAACATCATGCTTTGCGTTAAGTTTGCTGTTTGAAGCTAATGCATCGGCTATTGCGGCATCACGTTGGTTGATTGCTTGTGCCAATTCTGTTTCTAGTCGTGCGATTTTTTCTTTCTGGGTTTCTCTTGCCATTTTATTTCCTCCTCATTTGAACTGTATCAAAATAATTATAATACAAAAAACTATATCATGGATCTGGTGACTTGTCAATGGATGTATCGAAACAATTATGATACAAACTACTGACACACGACGATTTTGAAGAGATTAACCTCGATTACACATGACTATGACGGGTCAACGGGGAAATTTTTCTCACTTGTCTGTAGAACTGTTCATCGCCTTTGAGTAATAGTTTCCGCGGATTTCCTGTTGCTTTAAGAAGTTGATAAATTTTTGCAAATCGCCTTCTTGAAACGGTCGTCCAAGAACGGATTCAGCAGCACCACCAATTTCAATGAGTCGTTTGGTTCTTGCTTTACGTTCAGCTTGTTTTTCACGTTGAATGATCGCTTTCTTTTGCGCTTTGATTTGTTCAATGCGCTTATCAAGTTCAGCGATTCTCTCTTCAGATGATTTTTGTTCAGCCATATTTTATTTTTCCTTTCTTTCACGTTAGTTAATTTAATAATAACATATGCTTGAAAGAAAATCCATAGCGTGATATATTCAGTTTATAGCATCCCTTAGTTTACTAAGGGCGCACTTACAGACACACTTGCTACGCAAGTATATCTGCTTAACAGTGCGCTCTCCGAGGGTTTAAGCTTCGCTCCTCAACAAAATGACAACATCAAAATGTGCGAAAGGAGAATATAACAGTATGGCAATATATCATTGTTCAATTAAAAATATAAGTCGAAGCGGTGGCAGATCTGTCGTAGCAGCTTCGGCTTATCGTGCAGGTGAAAAGTTGGAAGATCAAGAAACGGGATTGATACATAACTACACGAATAAATCAGAGGTTGCATATTCGGAAATATTTCTCTGCGAGAATGCACCGGAGGAATATCATAATCGAGAAGTATTGTGGAATGCAGTTGAGAAAATTGAGAAGCAAAGCAATGCACGATTGGCGAGAGAATGGGAAGTGGCACTGCCTAACGAGCTGACTCTTGAGCAGAGTAAGCAGCTTGTTCGAGCCTTTGCGCAAAGCCTGACGGTTGAAGGTATGTGTGTGGATGCGAATATCCACTGGAAAGAAGGCAACCATCATGCGCATATCCTTGGAACGACCAGACCGATAGAATCCGATGGACAGTGGGGAAAGAAAGAGAAGAAAGCGTATGCCCTGGATGAACATGGACAGAAGATACCGCAAATAGATCCTGCAACAGGAAAGCAGAAAATAGGTGCGAGAGGGCGCAAGATATGGGAAAGAGTCACGGTAGAAGCCAACGACTGGAACAAACCAGAAAAGGTTGAGGAGTGGCGAAAACGCTGGGCAAACCAGTGTAACCATTATCTCGAACAGGAGCATCAGATCGACCACAGAAGCCTTGAACGACAGGAAATAGAGCGAATCCCGACCGTGCATGAGGGATATGTTGCAAGGCAAATGGAAAAGCAAGGAAAGGCAGCTGAGAGGTGTGAAATCAATCGAAGTATTGCGGAAGCCAACAGCCAACTGGACACGTTAACAAGGCAACAGACACTCTTTACAAGACTAGCGACGATGCGAAAGAAAGAGGAGGAAGAAGAACATGAACGACTACAGTTTGGAGCTGCAAGAACAAATGATGAATCAGCTGGAAGAGATGCAGACAAAGATAGAGAGTTACAAGCAGAAGCTATCCGAAAGCAATACTCAATGCTTAGAAGCCACGGAGCAAGCGGAACAATATCGTTTGAAGATGAACGAAGCACAGGAAGAGTTAAAACAGCTGCGAGAAAACGTAAGCTTGAACGAGAAGAAGACGAACAGCTTGATTTCTGACATCAGAGAAAGAAACAAGCAGCTTGAGAAGGACAACAAGTGTTTGTCAAGGCAGATCGGTGTCAAGGCAGCTTGCCTTTGTATCGTGCTGATCGGTGTGATACTGGTATGTGGCACATGCAATAGTAAGACCATGAAGGAAAAAGAAGCATTGCAAAGGACTGTTGAGGAAGTAAATACAGCAGACTGGTATTTGTGCAGCAATAGAGTGCCAGTATATGATGCAGAGTATCAGCAGATGGCAAAATATGTGATGGATGGAAGGGCAGTGCAGGTTAAAGCTATTGGAGAAGAATGGGTTGAGATTAAGTCACAAGGGTTGATCGGCTACATCACAAGGGCAGATTTTGATAACTTTTTTTCTGAGATCAGCTTGAATGTAGGCTGATCTCAGTAGGAGACAATAATGTATCAAAAATATTGTGATACATATAAAACGAAGAAAGCATACATAGAAAGTTTCGGTAGCAAGATGGAAAGGGGAGTATCGAGGGGAAAACGAGGGTCTAACTGTATGATTTGTGGAAACTTGTTTCTCTAACTTATAACAGTTTCATAAAAGCTTGTGTGCTTGTTGGGATGTATATTTCTGCAGTGTATGCAAAGCGTATTCAAACTCCGCATGGATAGAGTATCATCGTCGTTCTCCTTTACAACAGAATAACTGCTATTAGAGGGCAGTACTCAACTGGGCAATTAGCGTTTTTGGAAAGTAAAAAAATGCTCAACAGTAGATGTCCACTATTGAGCATTTACTATGCTACTCGTATCCCAGCCAATAAAAAACTTCATTGCTATTTTTATACTGAGAAGAAATCAAAGAATCAAAAACCGCTTGATAAGTAAGATCCTTAGTATTTGAGAGAATCACAAATGTTTTTTCTTCCAACTTTTTTTGAGATTCATCATCTTGTGTGAGTTTTAAATAATATTGATATTCATTACCGTTGATTGAATAATGTATCTTCCAATTATCGCTTACAATTTGATAGGAAGATATGTGTTCTTTTGCGGGAACAGTTAGCTGCCAATTCGCCAATTCATTTGCGTTGCTGGCAAACAATGCCATAAAAATTATAAATTTCCAATATGCCATTATCATAAAATAACACCTTTAATTATAATAACTTACTATAACCGGAGCATAATAATATGGACAGTTCGTAACACTATGATCTACTAAATTCATTCTTCCCCATTTTGAACGAATACAATTTCCTGATAATCCAATTACAATCCCACTATGCGTAGTTCCACCATATGTCACCTTTTGTCCTACTGCTGTTGGCTGTCCTTGCGCTTTTAAAGAATAACTTCCATCATTCCAATATGCTGAAGGATCATTCATCCAAACAAATGTACTTTGTGCCCATGCAAATCCATGACAGTTGTACCAATCCGATGCAGCTGCCACAATTGATGCTCCTGGGTAATATGTATGAATATAATCTACGAAATATGCATTAGATGCAAGGGCTGCATCAGAATCAGATGAACTTGATATAGTAACCGAAACTTTAGATCCTCGTGGAGTAGTTACATATGAGCTATAACTTTGTAAATCTATACCCTGTTGATTTGCTAATATTTCATAATATGCCGATTCGCTAAAAAAATTAGGAGCTTCAAGTTCTAATTGATAATTTTGATCAACCAATGTAGAAATTTCATTTTGTTGTTCTGCAGATATAGATGCCATTTCTGGCTGTGCTAATATTGTTTCTAAAAATAATAATTTAAAATAATCTGCATTATTTAATGTTCTTGCAGTATGCATAGCTGTGAGTACTTTGTATTCACTTAAAAGTACTTCTCCTCTATCGGCTCTAGCTAATAATTCTTGCAATCCATTAAAATGTTCCTTTACAGCATAAAAACCTTCTTGCATGTTATCATAAAATAGCATATCACTAAAATACGGATAGGCTAATACAGAATTCAATAATTCTGTGGTAGTCATATTTTGAATATATTCATTTGGAATAGATAGTTTTTCAACACGTTCTGCATGATTCATGTTTGACCAGTCACTTGTAGATATCACCGATTCATAATTATACACATCATCTGCATAACTATAGCCAATACCGAATATTACTACAACAAGCATTGAAAATAGTCCTACTATAATATTTTTATTCTGCATAAGTTATACCTCCTTACAATAATAATACCTAAAATATCAAATAAAAAAACATTGTAACCACCTCTTTCTTAAAATAATTTTATTTCCGCAAAACTGTCTGATTTATTTATAACATACAAACCGCAATTCCGTCAATTGTTTTCTTAACACAAAGTAGATTACTTGTAAGTGATAATTATAGGTTACTATAAATAGTTAAGACTGTAGCTATCAAATTTTTGTAATACATGAAATACATGCTCAATAGTGGTTATAACCACTATTGAGCATGTATTCTTGGACATCAACTATAATAATTTATATGCCTAATTTTTACGCTAGAACTGTTCAGTTAGATAATTGTAAAGCTCATCCGGTGAGCAATACTCAAATGTGATAGTGGATAACCATTTTTCATCATCTGAAAATACAATTGAAACATCTTGTTCGTAAACGCTCAATAGTGGGTATACCCACTATTGAGCGTTTACCCTTGTTCTTTTTGTACACGGTCAATTATTGCTTGATAATTCAAAAAGATCTCATCTCTCTCTGTTTTTACACTCTTTACTGTATAGCTGCGGATGCATAGGTGTAAAGGGGAGCATCGAGGGGAAAACGCGAGGGTTGCCTCTCTGATCAAGATACCTGCGAGGGTTTAGGGAATCTTGATTTTTTAGCTTGTTAGGGGACTTTGGAAAAAGATAACGTCTCAATATTATTTTGATACAGCCGAAAAATGAATTGAAGTTGTTGTTTGTACAATTTTGCCATGTTTTGGCAATGATTTTACACAAGCGCACTGGAAATGGTGCACTTTGGTTCGTATAAGCGTGATTTTACGAACTGCTTGATTAAGAAACATATAAGTTGATTGATTTTTGTTAATGAATATTGCGTGATAATTTTATTGCTGCTGCTTGTACTGGTCATAGATTTTCTTACTATACTTTTCTGCGTTAGCAGCAGGATCACGCTCGGTATAGTTCCTAAAAGCTTGCGTACCTGTCGGAACATAAGTATTCGATTTTGGATCGGTGGCATTCTGTATTTTCTGGATGTCGGCATCAATCATTTTTTTGAGGTATGCGAAACGGTTGCTTATTCTCTTTTCTTGGCTTCTGCGTTTGATTTCTGCGGCTTTTAAGGCAATGTATTTGTACTTTGCGTGCTCAACATCATCAGCTTCTGGTAACTTACTTTTTGGTATAATTTCCAATAATGCAGCAAGCTCATCAAGCTTTTCTGGAGATAATTTCCATTCCTTCAAGGCACTTTCCCATAGTGGGCGATTATCTGGCACGTTTTGAGCTTCTGGAAGATTCGCCACATCTTCAACTGCCAATTGTTTTAATGTCTTTATAGTAAAGCGTATTGCAACTATGGCACGTCCTCTTTTCACTGGCTCATAGTCAAATTTGCAGTCGGTTTTTTCATTGATTTCTTGATGGCATTTGCTAAGTATAAGACCATTAAATCTAAAAAAGGCTTTATATGTATTTGCTGTACACTTCATTAGCTCTTTTAGCTCGCCCAACTCAATCTCCCACGTTTTTCGAAAACTATTGTTTTCCAGATAGAGATACAGTACATAGCTATAACGTGATTTTAACTCAATCACATTTTTTAACCGATACTTTAGATAACCTATATTTTCAATGTTAAAAATGTATTCTCTTGCTGATACTGTGCATGTCAGGGTGATTCTCCATAAACCTTCGTTATCTGGCACAGCTTCAGCTTCTTCAAATAACGAAACTAGTTTAAATCCATCTGGCTTTGTATCATCTTCAACCTCTACAACTTGAAACAGATTGCGGAGTCTCTCTTTAAGTTGCTGTTTTAAGATTCTGGAAACACCTAGAACTTGCTCAAGTTCCCCTTTTTCAATTACAACAGTTCTTTTCTCTGGATCGTGACTATCTATCCTCGATAAGTACACATCAAGAATCTTTAGCTCTGGCAAAGTAAGTTCAGTCTTTGCTAACGATTGCAAAGGGTTGGATTTCTGTACGATTAGTTTTTCTACCTCACCAAGCCCAACATAATCAGGCACTACAGGTAACTTTTTCCTTTTTGGCATTTTATCAAGTCCTTTCTGTATTGATATTTATATATTACTGTGCCATCATAATATTGTCAATATAAAATATGATGCTTCGTGAATTTCTCTATGATGCTTCGTGAATTTCTCTATGATGCTTCGTGAATTTCTCTATGATGCTTC
>NZ_DXUU01000037.1:0-3782 GCF_019417665.1 Ruminococcus sp. | reverse complement strand
GTGAACGAAAATCTAGGATTTATGCGGCTTTCAGACACACCGTAATCAAGTATTTAATCAAGTATTTAATCAAGTATTTAATCAAGCTATCAATCAAGACGCGCGTGAGCGCGCGAAGATTTCTTGATTTCAGCATCAAATAAATTGCTTTCCCAAAAGACTATCTCTTATTACGTTGGATCGCCTGACCCACTGCCCCATGGGTTCCCGTCGTGGCGATCCTGCCGCTAAGGCGGCACCACTAGACATGAAAAACGTAATTAATGGAGAAGGATAATTTTACCGTATACTTGATTTTATAAATCGCATATGCTATAATGCCGATAGGCAAAGGATAATGCGAGTTCATGTTTGATCGCAAAACAAAAAACCCCAGTGAGGCAACACTGGGGTTTTTCTATGCCGTTTTGTAGCAGGTGGCTTATTCCTGAGGCTAGCTACCGCCTAGATCTCTTCGTCTAACCATTTGCACACATAGTAGGCAACTATGCTCGCCAAAACTGAGAGAAAAAAGGATAATACGGAGTTGTCCATGTTTGAAGCACCCCCTTTCTCTACCTGTATCGGGGGTGGTAGCCGCATAAGTATAACATAAATGTCAAAAAGGGTCAAACATTATCAGTTAATGGCATGGTTGTGCATGGATATACCACTAGAACACTCTAAAATGCGTTTTAAGACATTTTTGAGTCGTTAATGCTATATTGGTATGTGGCACATGCAATAGTAAGACCATGAAGGAAAAAGAAGCATTGCAAAGGACTGTTGAGGAAGCAAATACAGCAGACTGGTATTTGTGCAACAATAGAGTGCCAGTATATGATGCAGAATATCAGCAGATGGCAAAATATGTGATGGATGGAAGGGCAGTGCAGGTTAAAAATATTGGAGATGAATGGGTTGAGATTAAGTCACAAGGTCTGATCGGTTACATCAAGAGGGATGATTTTGATGATTTTTTTTCTGAGATCAGCTTGAATATAAAGTAAAAGCAAAAAATATTGACAAAAAATATGAATTTTAGTACAATGTAAATGTTAAAAATGATACAAAAGGAGAAGGCGAAAAATGAAAAAAATTACGAAAATGATTTTGGCTAGCTGTATTATTTTAGGACTGTTGTTTACTACAAAGCCACTATATGCAGAAAATGTGGAAACACAAGATGAATATCAAATGTTAATGTATGATTATCAGCAAGAAGCAGTTAAGAATGTTACAGTGTCTAATACAGAGATTAAAGAAAGACCTGCAAGTCTAAAAATAAATGATATGCCATCGACAGCTATCATTATAGGTGAAGATGAGCAACAACGAGTTACTAAACAATATCCTTATTCAGCAGTAATGTTTTTAGGAATTCGTTATAGTAATGGAACCGTTACAACAGGCACTGGAGTATTAGTTGGTCCTGATATTATGTTAACTGCTGGCCATGTATTTTATCACAAAAAATTTGGAAAGGCAATTGAAGTAAGAACGTATCCTGCTATGATGACAGAATATAAAACTTTTCCTAAAACGTTAGATTCTATTTCTGGCGAATGGTGTTATCCTAAATCTTGGTTTTGTGGAAGAATATCATTAGATGTGTCATCATACAATAATGAGAATGATTGGAGTGTTGTAAAATTAGCAAAAAGATATGGTGATACGTATGGCTATTGGGGATATAAAGCAAATGTATATGATACAAAAAGTGTAAATGTAGTTGGGTATCCAATAAATCTAACAAAAACTTTTTTCCCATATTTATCAAGTGGAAGTGTTGTATATGATCAAAATACTCAAGACCCATCAAAAAGTGTTATAGAATATTTGGCAGATACAGAAGCAGGAAATAGTGGTTCACCAGTATTTTGCTATTATGATGGAAGTCCAACAGTTATAGCAACACATATTAGTGGTTATGCTGATGCTATATCTCCAACGAAATTCAATATAGGAAGAATTGTTAACAATGGAATTGTTAATTGCATTCAGTACTATTATACTCACTAAAGGGAACTGAATATAATGCTGAGAATATTGATTTTAATTACATGTATTTTTCTTTTTCCAGATATTTATGGAGTAAGTATATTTCAATTTTGTGGTCGCTATGAATATAATTGCTACTACTATGATGGAAAACTGTATATGAATTTGGCAAAAATACCATGTCATGAATTAGTAATTACGCAAGTCGATATAAGTAATAATTGTTTAGATGGATATTTATATGATTTTGAAGGTGAAAAAAGATTATATCATATAGATATAGTTGCAGAAAAATGGCCGTATATATATAACAACAAAGGACAAAGAATTTCGTTCAGTTCATTGCATCAAGGAGATGAAGTCATGATATATACGAATTGGCAGACCACTGAAACAGGATATGCTGGCAGTCATTGCAACGGTTTTAATCTTAGCTGGGTGAAACAAATTGAATTATTAAAATGTCCGCATATAACGTGATATTGGTATATCGAAGTGAAAAACTCGCGTTTTTCACTCTACAAGCAAGCTAGGGGACGGGGCACAGCCCCAGCAAGCTTGTATGGCAGTCTAGGTGTCAAACCTGGCAAGATATGTAAGATGGATTACAAAAAAATCCATCTTACATATCTTGTTAGGGGAGATGTCAAAAGAGACGTTGTATCAAAAAAATATCGAGACACTTTGAGAAAGCGAATTGAAGCAGTTGTTGACACAATTTCGCCACTGTATGGTAATGGATTTACACAAGCGCACTGGAAATGGTGCGCTTGTATTCGTATAACTGCGATTTTACGAACTGCTAAAGCTTTTGACGTTAAAAAGATTGATTTATTTTGTGCGATTGTTGTCTAGCAATAAGTCATTTCTATGTTCAGCTGCAAGACGTTCTTTCGTAGCCTTTCGGCAGACTTTAAATCTGATCTGTACTACCTTTCTTCCTTGTGTGATCGGTTCAAAAGATATGTTTATGTCCGTTAATTCATTGATTTCTTTCTGAGCGATTACCAATACTTTTGTTTTAAAGAGGTTGAAATTAGAATATGATTTTACATTTTCAGTCATCAGCCTTTTCTTTAACTCGTCTAACTCAACAGTCCAATACGTTTCATGTGGTGCTATATCTTTTTCAGCTGCTTTCCTACGGTCAATTTGCCCAATCTTCATATCGTGATAAGATTTCAGAAGTTCATACAATCGAATCGAATATTGGCTTTTCATGTTGAGGATATTCTTCAAACCATAACTAAGAAATTTGTTCTTTAGATCAAATAAATACGGTGCTAAATCTTCATCAATCTTGATTTTAGCGATCCCACTTTTCTTATTTGTCGTTGCTTTGGCAAGCCATCCAACAGTTGTTTCTGATCCATCTGGAAGTGTCAGCCACATAGATTTATCACGCAAGCTTTTTAAAGTTGCTTTAACGTCGTTATAAAATTTCCCACCCGTATCAAATCCACACGTTCTGGCATAATCAACGATGCTAAATTCATATTCAAGTTGATATGGCATGTTTGAAGAGTTAGTTGGTTTAATTTTTGAGCAAATATAAGCGATTGTTCGTTGCTCAGCAACAGAAAAGTCGTACCGGCTTTTCTGCACGATTTGGTTACTTTTTGCTACAAGATAGTTTCTAGCAATATCCTTCTGGTCATTCATGATGGTTCCTCACTTTCTAGCAGATAAGTCAAGTATACTTCTTATTGCAACTTATGTCAAGTTAAGTTGCAATAGAACGTGCCAAAAGTTGCAATAGAACGTGCCAAAAGTTGCAATAGAACGTGCCAAAAGTTGCAATA
>NZ_DXUU01000036.1:6316-32215 GCF_019417665.1 Ruminococcus sp. | reverse complement strand
TCCCTGGACTCTGCCAGGGCTTCCGCAGCCCTGGACCTGCGCCAGCTGTGCTCAGCTGGACCAGCAGAATGGGCAGCCATTCTGAAAAAGGTTTTCATACGATTCTTTATTTTTGTTTTTATACTATTCTCATTTGAAAATCATGATAAAAAATCATGATTTTCATAGCCGCCATAGGCGGCGTATGAGAATGCATGAGACGGATTTTATGCCGTTTTACGGCATAAAATGGCGAGTGCGTTAGCACACGCTCTCTATCAAACTATTTCAATAGTTTGATAGAGAATTAGTATTACACGGCAGGAGGTTCTGTTTTGTCGAAATTTTATTCTCTTTTCAGTTCCAGCAAGGGCAATGCGTCCTTTGTGGGCAGTCCGTCCGGCGGTGTGCTGGTGGATGCCGGCGTGTCCTGCCGGAAGCTGACGCAGTCCTTACAAGCTCATGAGATTCCTATCGAAGCGGTGCAGGGAATCTTTATTACCCACAGTCACAGCGATCACATTGCCGGGCTGCGTGTATTTCTGGGAAAGCATAACATTCCCGTTTACGCCACGGCGGAAACATTGGCGGAAATTCAGGATACTGTTGCGCTGCCGGACAGCATCATGCTGTATGAGATACAGCCGGCAGAGACTGTACATACCGGGGACATTGCCGTGACGGCATTCTCTACCATGCACGATGCGCCCGGCAGCTGCGGTTATCGCTTCGATATGCCGGACGGACAGAGCTGCGCTGTCTGTACAGACCTGGGCTGCGTGACACCGGAGGTGGAACAGGCAGTGTTGGGGACAGATCTGGTGTTGTTGGAGGCAAACTATGATCCCCAGATGCTGCGCACGGGACCGTATCCCTATTATTTGCAGCAGCGTATCCGGGGACAATATGGGCATCTGTCCAACAGCGACAGCGCCGGATTGGCAGAACAGCTGGTGCAAAGCGGCACGACACGGATTGTACTGGGGCATCTCAGCGAAAATAATAACACCATGCCCCTGGCACAGGAGACGGTATTGTCCCATTTGCAGGAACAGGGCATGTGCCCGAACCGGGATTTTTTGTTGCAGGTATCTGCACCCTGCGGTCTGGAACAGGCGGTGATTTTCTGATGCAGACCATACAGATCTTAGCACTGGGCAAGTGCAAGGAATCCTATCTGCGGGAGGCTTGCCGGGAATATGAAAAGCGGTTGTCCCGATTCTGTCAGCTGCAAATTGTGGAGCTGGAGCCGGTATCCCTGCCCCAGGATCCCTCTGACCGGGAAATTGCACAAGCACTAGAAAAGGAGGGTGCGGAGCTGCTGAAACGTGCCCGTGGGTTCTGCGTTGCTATGTGCATTGAGGGAAAACAGCTGGACAGTCCGGCATTGGCGGCGAAGATCGCAGATGCTGCCTGCGGCGTTGACAATGGCGCAGTGACCTTTTTTATCGGCAGTTCTTACGGATTGGCATCGGCGGTAAAACAGCGTGCACAGCTGCGGCTGTCCATGTCGGCAATGACTTTTCCCCATCAGCTGGCAAGGGTCATGCTTCTGGAGCAGATCTATCGCAGTTACCAGATCTTGAACGGAACCAAATATCATAAATAATCGGGAGTGATCTTTCATGCAGAAAGCAATGACCATTGCCTATGAAGTAGGCGAAAACCTCTATTTGAATATTACAAATCACTGTCCCTGTGCATGTACATTCTGCATCCGTACCATGAGCGACGGTGCATATGGCTCGGATCCCTTGTGGCTGGAGCACGAGCCATCGCTGGAGGAGATACGGACAGCGCTGGATGCGTTCGATGTGGCAAAGTACAAGGAAGTGGTGTTCTGCGGCTTTGGCGAGCCTACTGAGCGGCTGGAGGTAATGCGGGAGACAGCACGTTATCTGAAAGCACGTGGGGTGAAATGTATCCGTTTGAACACCAATGGACTGTCGGATCTGATTCATGGCAGATCTACGGCGGCAGATCTGGAAGGGGTAGTGGATGTTGTTTCCATTAGCCTGAATGCTGGAACGGAGGAGGCATATCTGGATGTGACACGCCCGAAATTCGGGGCAGAAGCATTCCCGGCGATGCAGCGGTTTGCAGAGGATTGTAAGGCATATGTGCCTCAGGTGATGCTGACGGTAGTGGATGTGTTAGAGCCGTCGGAACTGGCAGCGGCAAAACGGCTTGCGGAACAGTTGGGAATCCGGCTGCGGATCCGGAAGTTTGACAATGCAGCCACCCGGCGGTGAATAAAAAATAAAACGGACGAACATACGCTGAACTGCGGTTATGTTCGTCCGTTTTTCAGTAAAAAAGCAAGGCAATACACACAAGTACGGCATCGCCGCAGGCGGCAATGAAGCTTTTTGATCCAGCAATTTCTCGAAAATGCTGGTGGGGTCAAGGGGGCAAAGCCCCTTGCCGCTGCCCGCAGGCAGCGAAATACCCCGGCGCATCATCTGCGCCACGGAGAAAAGGGGTGAGAAAAGCGACAGCTTTTCGAGGGGGGAGCGAACAAGACCGCTTCCCCCTTGTTACCCTTTGCAGTAAGTGAAATTTTGAAAACGTCCCAGTGGGACGTTTTCAATGAGAATAACTTTTATCCGTTGCAAACATCCCACCGGGATGTTTGCAAGGTTTTACTGATTGAAAAAAGGTTTCACAAGGAGGGGCGGTCTTGTTCGCCGCCTAACAGGCGCCCGTCCCCTCTGCCCTTCGGGCATCTCCCCACCCCGTGGGGAGTCACCCCTCGAAAAAGCTGTCGCTTTTTCTCACCACCCTCTCCCCGGCGCAAAAGTATGCGCCAGGGTGTTTCGCCGCCTGAGGGCGGCGACCAGGGACGCTGTTCCTGGACTCTGCCAGGGCTTCCGCAGCCCTGGATCTGCGCCAGCCCGATGCCCAGCGGAAATGGCATCGGCAGACTCGCCCAAGGATGGCGAGCCAGCTGTGCTCAGCTGGACCAGCATGATGAGCAGCCTTTTACTTCGCCGTTACGCTTTCGGCTTCTTCATGGTCAGAGAAATACGTTTCCGCTTTAAATCTACATCCAGCACCCAGACCTGTACTACATCGCCGACTTTTACGACTTCCAGGGGATGCTTGATATACCGGTCGCAGATCTGGGAAATATGCACTAGTCCGTCCTCATGGACACCGATGTCCACAAAACAACCGAAGTCAATGACGTTCCGAACTGTTCCCGTCAGTTCCATGCCCGGTTTCAGGTCTTTCAGTTCCATGATGTCACCGCTGCGCATCAGAGGCGGCGGCAGTTCATCTCTGGGGTCGCGCCCCGGCTTTGCCAGTTCCTTGACAATATCCGTCACTGTGGGAACGCCAACGCCTGCCTTTTCTGCAATGGCAGCAATGCCGTGCTTCTGGGCAATGGCTGTGATCTCACTGCGGCTCTGCCCGGATATGTCCGCCAGCTGGAATCCACATTCTTTTAGAATTGTCTCAGCTGCATTGTAACTTTCCGGATGTACTGCCGTGTTGTCCAGGGGATTTTTTGCGCCGGGTACACGGAGAAATCCGGCGCACTGCTCAAATGCCTTCGGCCCTAGCTTTGCCACTTTTTTTAGCTGTTTCCGATCTGTAAATGCACCATTTTCCGTGCGGTATGCCACGATATTTTTTGCAATGGTTTGATTGATGCCAGCAATGTGGGAAAGCAGGGAGAAGGATGCTGTGTTCAGATCAACGCCCACGTGATTCACACAGTCCTCTACCACGCCGTCCAGTGCCGCTGTCAGCTCCGCTTTGGGCATGTCGTGCTGATATTGTCCTACGCCGATTGCCTGGGGGTCGATCTTTACCAGCTCCGCCAGCGGATCTTGAAGCCGCCGTGCAATGGAAACGGCGCTGCGCAGAGAAACGTCATATTCCGGGAATTCCTCAGCTGCCAGCTTGGATGCCGAATAGACAGACGCACCGGCTTCAGAAACCACCATGTATGCCGCTTTATGGGGGAGCTCTTTCAGTAGGCCTGCCACAACTGCTTCTGCCTCACGGGAGGCGGTACCGTTTCCGATGGCAACAGCAGTGACATGATGCTTTATCATCATCTGGCGCATCGTCTCTTTGCCCTGTTCCAATTTTCTGCCCTCACCGATGGTAATGTAGGCAACGCCAGTGTCCAGGACTTTTCCGGTTTCGTCCACTACGGCAAGTTTGCAGCCGGTGCGGTATCCCGGATCGACACCCAGAACAGTGCGGTTTTTCAGCGGTGCTGCCATGAGCAGCTGACGCAGGTTGGAGGCGAATACCTGAATGGCAGAAGCTGCCGCCTGTTCTGTCAGCGCCTTGCGTACCTCACGCTCCACAGCCGGGAACAGCAGCCGTTGAAAGGCATCCTCTGCCGCTGTCTGCACCAGAATACCGCAGGGACTTTGATTCTTCACAAATTTGTGCACTACAATAGACGGCCCATGTCCTTCCGGCAACACCAGGGAAACCTTCAGTGCATTTTCTCGCTCGCCCCGATCCAGTGCCAGCACACGGTGACCGGCAATACGCTTTACCGGTTCCTGATAGTCGTAATAATTCTGATAGGGCGTTTCCGCCTCCGGGTCGGCGGCACGGGAACAAATTGTGCCGGACAGCATGGTGAACCGGCGCATCTGCTTGCGCAGGTCGGCATCGTTTGCCATTTCCTCTGCCAGGATATCCATGGCACCCTGAAGTGCGGCGGCTGTGTCAGGAACTTCCTTTTCCGGGTCAACAAATGATGCCGCTTCGCTGTCCGGGTTCGTCCGGGGATCCTGCTGCATCAGGATACGTGCCAGCGGTTCCAGTCCACGGGCAATTGCCGCAGAGGCTCTTGTCTTTCGCTTGGGTCGATAGGGCAGATAGAGATCCTCTGTTTCTACCAGAGTTTCCGCAGCATGGATCTTCTCGGACAGCTCTGGGGTAAGCTTTCCCTGAGCATCAATGGCAGAGAGGATCTCTTCTTTGCGCTGTTCCAGCTTCCGGAGATATTGCAGGCGTGTATCAATGGCACGGAGCACCTGGTCATCTAGTGAGCCTGTGGCTTCTTTCCGGTATCGTGCAATAAAGGGAATGGTTTTTCCGTCGTCCAGCAGGGCGATGGTGTGGTCGATCTGTTCTTGCCGCAGCTGAAATTCTGCGGCGAGTGTCTGGTTGATATTCAAATTCTATTACGCTCCATTCTGTAGGGATATGTCCTATTCTACCAGAAATCAGTGCAAATTGCAAGAAAATTTTTGTTGTGATTTAGAGTGGGGAATAATGGTATCGTCTGAAAAATACTGCTCACAGCAAAATATTTACATTTCCGAATTGACAAAATACGCCATATATAGTATAATAAAAATCGTATATCATTTGGGTGAAAGTGAGAAGTGGGAAATCATGAGAACAAAGGTAGGTTTGACAGAGGAACAGGTTACGGAACTCACCCTTTCCTCCATGAAAAACAATCCTGATGGCATCACAGAATATCCGATCCTGGAATTTGACCAGCGTGCGCTGGGGCTGCTCTCTGACGGTGTGGCGGAAACGCTGCGGCACAGCGAAACAAAACCAGCAGGCGGATTGCTTTATCGGGCAGTGAAACGTGGCTTTGATATGCTGGCATCTGTTCTAGCACTGCTGATCCTGTGCATCCCCATGGGAATCGTGGCGCTTGTGATCTATTTGCAGGATAAGGGCTCGCCGATCTTCTCTCAGGCGAGACTGACGGAAAACGGCAAGGTGTTTCGTATGTATAAGTTTCGTTCCATGTGTGTGGACGCAGAGGCAAAATTTGCGGAGGTACAGAAAGAAAATGAAACGGACGGTCTGGCATTCAAGAGTGAAAATGACCCCCGTATCACCAAGATCGGGCATTTTATCCGCAAGACATCCATTGACGAATTGCCTCAGTTGTGGAATGTCCTGAAAGGAGATATGTCCCTCATTGGTCCTCGTCCTCCCCTTCCCCGTGAGGTGGTGCTGTACACGCCCCACCAGATGGAACGGCTTATGGTAAAGGGCGGTTTGTCCTGTATTTGCCAGGTAGAGGGCAGAAGCGACATGGAATTTGACAAATGGGTGGAATCAGACATTGAATATGTGAAGACACGCAGCCTGGGACTGGATATCAAGCTGCTGTTCAAAACAGTGGGCGTGGTGATCTTGAAAAAAGGCGCACGGTAACTTGAGGCAATACCGTACAAAGAGCGCCTGATGGTTTTGCCTTGAATCAATCGGGCAGTCCTGTAAAAAGGGCTGCCTTTTTTGCAGCCATGAAAAAACACGCAAAATCGGGAATGCAACTGAAACTTGACATAAAAATATTCCGGAGCAACATGAAATTGGTGGTGTTGACAAGAGAGACATGGTATATTAGGGACAGGGTCAATGCTTGTTTGGACGGCATCGTGATTGTCTTTGCAGACGTGCCACATATATTTCTGAAAACAAAATTGATCTGACAAAACATTTTTGGAGGTATGCAATATGCAGACGGGAAATAACATTCAAATCTACAGAAAACGTATGGGAAAGACGCAGGAGGAATTTGCAGAGCAAATGGGTGTGTCCCGGCAGACGGTGTCCAAGTGGGAGTCCGATGGGTGTTATCCAGAGATGGAAAAGCTTTTGATGATGTGTGAACTGTTCGGCTGTGATCTGGACACACTGGTGCGTGGAGATGCAGCAGAGACCATGAAAGAGGACAGCGCTGGCTATGATGCCCATATGAACCAGTTTGTTCGGCAGATCTGCACGGGAACGGTATTAGTGCTCTGTGGTGTGGCAGCTATGCTTGCACTGACAGGGTTTGGCGTATCTGAAGCTCTTGCCGCTATTGCGCTGTTTGGATGTATTATTATTGCAGTGGGCTTTTTCGTTGTAGGTGGCATCCGGCATGACAGCTTTGTCAAAAAGCACCCTAGGATCCAGGCATTTTATACCGATGCACAGAAAGATTCTTATGAGAAAAAATTTCCGGTGCTTCTGGTGGCAGGAATTATCCTGGTACTGCTAGGCGTGGTGTTTCTCATGGGGATGACTGCGCTGTTCGGCGAAGCACGGTTGGATCAGGATGAACAATTGCAGAGTCTACTGATGGCAGGCTTTTTTGTATTTCTTATTGCGGCTGCACCGATTCTGATCTACGCCGGGATGCAGAAGAGTAAGTACGACCTGGACAGCTATAACCGGGACAATGCTCCGCACAAAACACCGGCGCAGAAACGTGTCTCGGCTGCCTGTTCCTGCGTGATGCTGGCGGCAACAGCAGTGTTTCTGGTCTGGGGATTGGTGTTCCATGGATGGCATATCTGCTGGATTGTCTATGTGATAGGCGGTCTTCTCTGCGGTATTTTTTCTGTTTTAGGTGAATCCAAAAAATCGGATGAGTCTGATGAAACGTAAGGCAACACCGCACAAAGATCGCCTGACGGCTTTGCATGGTATTGCCTTAAACTGGATTACACATCAGCCTTCAGGCTTTTGAATGAGTAGATCTTTTATGTAAAATGAAAATGCTTTGTTATTAAGTTGCGGCAATAAGCGATTTTTACGAGTGAAACCAGCTCTATCAAAAGTGCGGAAAAGGGGTGGAAGGGTGAAGGGAAAGAGAGTGCAGAGGGAAAACCGTGAGGGGAGCGGGGAAAATCCGCACTTTTGCTACGATTTTCTTTTTTCCCCGCTCCCCTTAGGTTGTCCCTTTGCGCCCCTTGTGTCAAGTGAAGGACTTAGAAAAAGTAATAGTTTGTTTACAAGCCGAAATACCTGCATCAGCCTTGACTCTGCCTTGACAAATTCGGAAAAATGTCGTATGATAACATAGAACGTTATGCGATACACTTGGCAAGGGAGGATCTATGTATACCGATTACAAAGAACATAAGCCGGCGGAACTGCCGGAGCAGATGCCGCCGGAGTCGGTTTTGTCAGATGCGGCAGAATTGTTTAAGATCTTCGGCGATCTCACACGGGTGCGGATCATTTTTGTACTGTTCCGCCATGAAGAATGCGTTCGGGACATTGCTCAGAAGCTGGATATGACCCAGTCTGCCATCTCCCACCAGCTCCGGATCCTGAAACAGTCCCGGCTCGTCACCAGCCGCCGGGAAGGGAAAACGATTTTTTATTCCCTGGCAGATTCACATATTTCCTCTATTTTTGGACAGGCGCTGGAACATATTCAGGAATAAGAGCCTGTTTAGTATCTTGTTGTGCATGGATTTTTGAGTGAATTTTCGCTGATTTCAAGGCGAAAATTCGCAGGCGGGCTGTCGCCCGGCAAGAATTTTTAACGCAGAAAGCAGTAAAATTCACCGAAAAGACATGTGCGAAAAGATGCTGAACAGGCTCTAAGGACACTTTGTCAAAAACTTTTTGAGAAACCAGTGAAAACCACTTGCTTTTTTCTCAGAAATCTGTTATAATGAGGTGTAGCAGAACAGGAATGTCCTGCGGATTCAGACACGGAGGTGAATTCCAAATGGCATATAAAATTACAGACGCATGTATCAGCTGTGGTACTTGCCAGGGCGCATGTCCGGTAGACGCAATTTCTGAGGGCGCTGACAAGTATGAGATCGCAGAAGATACCTGCATCTCCTGCGGTTCCTGTGCTTCGGAATGTCCGGTAAGTGCAATTGAAGCTGACTAAGATTCAAAGGCTGTCCCGCTCCGGCATTGAGTCGGACACGGGGCAGTTTTTTCTATATTTGAACCTGTGCCGATAAAAATATTTGTACAGATTCTAAATCGGGCAAGGCTGTCTGGACAGAGGAAAGGAATGTGAAAATTACATGAAAAAGACATTGGGGAGAATGCTTAGCTTGCTCATGGGCGGTGTGCTGCTGCTTACGGCGGCTGGCTGCGGTAAAAAAGAAAAAGGCAGTGTGCGTGATGTCAACGATGGCGCTGCGGAAACTACAGCGACTACAAAAGAACCTCGTAAGGTAGACGTACAGACTGGTGAGGTGGGAGCAGAAGTCAGCGTTCAGGATGTCTATGTCACGGTGGACAAGGCATATCTGCCGTCTTATACATTTACGGATAACGACCAGGATATCGGCATCATTTTCTTCCAGATCACGATCCGGAATGAATCAGATCGCGCTATCTCTGCAAATATGCTGTCCCGTTCTTATGCCATTGAAACAGACGGGGAATCTTATCCCGGCGTTACTGTGCGCAGCAGTCGGTTTATTTATAGACAGTTCGGTGAAGGTACAGAGGACTTTTCTGACCCAATCGAAATCGGTGAAACACGTCAGGGCTATATTTGTCTGGAAGTGCCGGCGGATTTCCAGGTGGCAACGCTCATGTATTTTCCCGGTGCAGGTGTGCTGGACTGGTCAGAAGCGTATACGTTTGAGTTCCCCAGAGCGGAAATGGAACCGGCACCCGACCCGGTCATGCCGTTCTGATTTTGTGTGATTAAGAACTTGTTCTCATAGGATTCGCTGCACGTCTTTTCGGCAAATTTTGCCGATTTCTGCGTTGAAAAAACTCACCATACGACAGTATGCTTTCGTTTTTTCGCCTTGCCCTCGGCAAAATTTTGCTCGAAAACCCGCACACCGCTCCTATGAGAACAAGTTCTAAGACTGCTGCAAGACCTTTCTGTTTCTTGCAGCAGCTATTTTATAACAAAAATTCTGTTTTTCAGAACAAGCACTTGACTTTTTCAAAACTCCCTGGTACAATCCGGTTTGAAAAGAACCCAAAATATGTATTCCGGAAAGGGGAAGTCTATGGAAGCAATTCTATGTAACTATCGTACCAGTCTAAGTCTTTTGAAAAGCAGGATCGAAGAACTGCGGCAGAAAATGAAAGATCCTCAGCTTTCACCGTTGGAAGTCCAGTCACTGGAAGCACGGCGGCGACTGCTCAGCGAAGAAGCCCATGAGATCGAACAGGTGATAGGGACGATTCTGCCCTATGTGGATGCCGGGTCTGCGGCAGAACAGGCAGGTGACTGTTTTTGCGCATGACGAGAGAAGTGTGGGAAACGCTGCTGTTTCCTGTGGATTCGCAAGTGGAACGCCAGGAGAAAAAACGGTTTGCTTGTCATATTGCAAAAAATATTATTGAAAATGAACTTTCTGCGAGACAAAAGCAGATTCTTGTGTTATACTATAAAGAGAGCAAAACCATGCCGGAGATCGCACATGCCCTAGGAGTAAATGTTTCTACCGTTTCCCGAACCCATCGCCGTGCCTGTGATTCCATTCGCAGCCGGCTCAGGGCGTATGATCTGTTTTGAACGGCATGGAGGATCAAGTCATTCGGAGGTAAAACCACTGATGAAAACACCAGTCTACGACTTTTTAACACAATATGCAGCACAAGATCCAGTACGGATGCACATGCCCGGACACAAGGGGCGGTTGGGTGCGCCGATGCTCCAGCAGGCAGCAGAACTGGATCTGACAGAGATCTCCGATGCGGACAGTCTTTTTGAAGCATCGGGAATCCTGGCAGAAAGTGAGGCAAATGCGGCATCGCTCTATGGAACAGCATATACGTTTTATTCCTGTGCCGGTTCTACCCTTTGTATCCAGACGATGCTGCTGCTCATGAAACAGGAGGGCAGGGCAGTGATCGCAGCACGGAATGTGCATCGGGCGTTTTTGAATGCCTGTGTATTGCTGGATCTGACAGTGCAATGGGTCTATCCCAGAGAGAGCGACGGCATTTTGTCGGGTACATATGCGCCTGAAGATTTCGAGGCAGTGCTGGAGCAGCTTCACCGCCCGGCGTGTATTTATGTGACTTCGCCGGATTATCTGGGGCATATGGCGGATATTGCAGCCTTGGCGGAGGTTTGCCGAAAATACCATGCCAAGCTTTTGGTGGATAATGCCCATGGTGCCCATCTGGCGTTTTTGCCGTGGCAGTGCCACCCTATTCAGCTGGGTGCAGACTACTGCTGCGATTCGGCGCATAAAATGCTGTCGGGGCTGACAGGAACGGCATATCTTCATGTGCGCAGCGATATTGACACCGATGCCCAGCGAGTGCGTGATGCTATGGCAATGTTTGCATCCACCAGTCCGTCCTACCTCATGTTGGCGTCTCTGGATTGGTGTAACCGGGAACTGGCCTCGCCCTTGTTTCGGGAGCAGCTGTCGGAAGTCATAGAGTATGTTCAGACGCTGAAATGTCATTTTTCGCCCCGCTATGTGTTCGTGGACGGTGATCCCTTGCATCTGACCATTGATGCAGCAGCAAGCGGATGCACTGGAACGGAACTAGCAGCGTATTTGAAAGAAAATGGCATTATTGCAGAATATGCGGATTTGTATCACGTGGTGCTGCTTTGTTCAGCTGGAAGTACGAAGGAAGATTTTTGTCGGCTTCAGCAGGCATTGGAGCAGTTTACGCCGAAACAGCCGCCTGTGACGGAAAAATACGCTCTGCCGCATCCGGAAATTGTCTGCGGCATCCGGGAGGCTGCCCTGGCGCCCCAGGAGACAATTCCCGTGGAGGAAAGTTTCAGCAGGATCTGCGCTGCGGTAAAGGTACCCTGTCCGCCAGCTGTTCCCATTGTACTCAGTGGCGAACGGATCGACCAAAATTGCATTTCTGTGTGCAAAGGGTATGGCATTTCTGAGATAAATGTGGTACAATAAAATGAAGAGAATGCACAATTCATAATTTGGGCATCGCCTGCGGCGGTGGATTTGAAAAGTGGGAGAATATAGAAATCATGTTTTATGGAAATAAACCTGTGTTGGAGACCCTGCACGGGATGCTGCGGCAGGATCGTGCCGCTCATGGTTTTCTCTTTTATGGAGAAGCCGGACTGGGGAAAAAGACCCTTGCAAAGCAGTTTATGGCGGAAATGCTCTGCACCGGAACGGATAAGCCTTGTGGTCAATGCAAATCCTGCCGGATGCTGGCGGATGGGGTACACCCTGATGTTCGTTATGCGGAGCATACGGGAAAACGAGGCGGTTTTTCGGTGGAGACAGTACGAGAGATCGGCATGGATCTGGTTTCGCCGCCCAATGAGGGAAAGGCAAAATTTTATCTCTTCTGCGACTGCGATAATATGGATGCACGTTCCCAGAATCTGTTGCTGAAAGCGGTGGAAGAACCGCCGGAATATGTGTATTTCATCTTCACAGCAGCCGCACCCACTGTGCTTCTGCCGACGGTACGCTCCCGGATCATTTCTCTGGCAGTGACACCGGTGACGGAGCAGCAGTGTTTCCAGGCGCTGACAGAGCGTGGATATGCTCCGGAAGCGTGTCAGGAAGCACTGGATGCGTTTCACGGCAATATCGGACAATGTCTGAATTTTCTGGAAAAAGAGGAAATTCGCGGCATCGTTGGATTGACAAAATCCGCAATCAATAGTATAATAAATAGGAACGAATATGCGCTGCTTCAGGCGGCGGCGTCTCTGGGGAAAGAACGAGAACCGGCGATGCTGTTTTTGACGCTGTTTGACCGGACTCTCCGGGATGCCATGGCACTAAAATATGATGCCGGTGCGGCTTGTATTGGCTGCGATGCTGCTGGTGCAGCAAGGCTTTCGGAGCGGCTTTCCACAGCTGCCGCACAGACAATGCATCTGGCGGTGGACAAGGCATATGCGGCGTTGGAAGCGAATGTGAATCTTCCGCTGGCGCTGTCGGCACTTTGTGCATCTTGTATGGATGCCGGGTGAGCATTTGCATACGGAAACACAGGCGGAGAATCTTTGTCTTTGCATTGTATTTCTTTTTGTGTATTTTGAAATGCGGCGGGAGCAAGCCCCGCCCTACACCAGGCTGTATGATTCCCCAATGATATAAAAAAGAAATGAATGTAGGGCGGGGGCTTGCTCCCGCCGCAGTAACAGCAATGCCAGAGTATCAAACAAGATATCAATTGATGCAATAGAAAGGACAATCTATGATTGAAATTATCGGTGTCCGCTTCAAGGATAACGGCAAGATCTACTATTTTTCCCCTGACGGCAATCAGGTGAAGGCAGGGGATCTGGTCATCACCGAAACGGCACGGGGTACGGAATGCGGCGAGGTCGCCATTCCAAATAAAAAAATTCCAAAAACAGAAGTGACATCTCCTCTCAAGTCCATCATCCGGGTGGCGAATCGGGATGACCGGCGAACACTGGAGCTGAACCGCAAGCGGGAGGCAAAGGCGTTTCAGGTCTGTCAGCAGAAGATCGCCCTTCGAGGACTAAAAATGAATTTGGTAGATGTGGAATGCACCTTTGATTACAGCAAGCTGCTCTTCTACTTTACCGCAGACAACCGGGTGGATTTCCGGGAGCTGGTCAAGGATCTGGCTGCCATCTTCCGCACTCGTATTGAACTGCGGCAGATCGGTGTCCGAGATAAGGCGAAGATCCTGGGCGGCTTGGGCATCTGCGGCAGAGAATTCTGCTGCAAGGGTCATTTGCAGGATTTTCAGCCGGTCTCCATCCGCATGGCAAAGGAGCAGGGACTGTCTCTGAATCCGTCAAAGATCTCCGGCTGTTGCGGCAGACTCATGTGCTGCTTGAAATATGAGCAGAATGTCTACGAAGAACTTTTGCGCATTACCCCAAAGGTAGGCGCACTTGTGGCAATGGTAGACGGGACTCACGCAAAGGTCTGCGAGATCAATCCTCTTACCGGTGACTTGAAGGTCATGCCGGATAAGTCAGATGTGCCGGTAAAGGTCAACCGCAAGGATATCACGGTGCTCCGAGACGGCAAAATCAAGGTGAATCAGGCAGAGCGCAAAGCGCTCAAAGCCCTGGAAGATCAATAAATAATACAGTTCTTTCTCATGAATTGGAGGTAATTATCATGCAATCTGACAGACAGCCCACATCTCGAAAAAATACACGCCGTGTTCGGTATGACCGGCTCCTTGCCGTGCTGCTGATTCTGATCCTGTTGATCGTGCTGCTTGTGAAATGTTGTTCCAGCTGTTCCAGTAATAAGAAAAAGAAACAGGGTGAGGCAACAACTCCCACAACTGCGGCGACAGAGCCTACGACAGAGGGACAGGACTATTCCAATGTGGTGTACCTCAGCCCGTCTAATCAGGCAGACAACGAATTCACCGTGGGTGACACCAACGAAGCCGCAGAGTGCCGTCTGATTGCCCAAAAGACGGCGGCAATCCTGGAACAGTCCGGTCTGACAGTGATCATTGCCGGTGAAACGGATAGCCTGGAGAATAAGACTGCCATGGGTGACAATGGTCTTGCCGCCTATGTGGCAATCCATACGAATGCTGGTACTGGCGTGGGCACAGACTGTTTCTACAACAGCGCATCCGAAGCAAGCAAGGCACTGGCACAGGCAGTGTATGATCCAGTGGCAGCTTTGACACCCACTTCTGACCGGGGTCTGATGGATGGTTCTCAGAATGGTTCCGATTCCTATCAGTATGAGATCGGCGCAAACAAGAGCCCGTGCTGTCTCATCGAAGTGGAATTCCATGACGGCCCCAATGTGGCACAGTGGATTCTGGACAATGAGGACAACATTGCCACTGCTATTGCCACTGGTATTTGCAATTATCTCCAAGTGACACCGGCAGGCGGTACTGTTAGCGGTACATCTGCTGTGGACGGTGATGCAGCTGCGGCTGAAACAACAACGGTTTCTCAGAATGCCATCCAAGATCAATTATCAGCTGGAAACTGACCGGATCCTGGCGCAGCTGCCGGAGGAACGTGTGCCTGTGCTGTTTCTCCACGCCTGCTGTGCGCCGTGCAGCAGCTATGTACTGGAATATCTGAGCCGGTATTTTGCCATTACTTTGTTTTTCTACAATCCGAACATTGCGCCGGAGGAGGAATATTTTCACCGGAAAGCAGAACTGAAACGACTAGTGCAGGAGATGCCTTTGGAGCATCCGGTGAAGATCGTGGACGGGGATTATTTCCCGGAACGGTTTTATGTGCTGGCGAAAGGGCTGGAACATGAACCGGAACGAGGTCTGCGCTGTCAGAAGTGTATTGCACATCGATTGGAAGAAACGTTTCGGGCGGCATTGGGTGAAATGCCAGATTTTGTGTGTACGACGCTGACGATCAGTCCCCATAAGGATGCACCGTTTATTAATGAAACCGGCAGGACTCTGGCGGAGCAGTATGGTATCCCCTGGCTGTTTTCGGATTTCAAGAAAAAAGGCGGCTATCAGCGATCTATCGTGCTGTCACGGGAATATGATCTGTATCGGCAGAATTTCTGCGGATGTGTATACAGCAAACAGAATAGGGAAATGGCTTCAACTGAGTGAGATTACCGCACGCCGTACAAATCCTGGAGCAAATTTTCGTGAAAATTGCCTGTTGACACAGCCAGGATTCTATGCTATACTAATGCTTACAAAAGCGTTGACGAGAACCGCACATTCCAACGATATCCTTTTTCCAGAGAACTGCTGTCACCGGCTGAGAACAGCGGCAAAGGGAGCGGCGTGTGCATACCATTCTCTGAGCCTGCCCAATCCGCAGCGGTTTGTCCCCGTTATCCGACACCACGAGGTGCACATTTTCGTAATGCGCATGAACAAGGGTGGAACCACGAGAAATAGATTTTCATCGTCCCTTGCACAGTCCTTCCGCTGTGTGAGGGACTTCGTATTTTTTTTGATGAAAGGAAGATTCACATGATTCAACTGACACTGAAAGACGGCAGTATTCGGGAGCTGGAAGCACCCCAGGCTGCGGCAGAGGTCATCAAGGGCATCGGTATGGGGCTGTATAAGGCATCCTGCTGCGTCAAGATCGACGGCGAGGTCTGCGATCTGCGTACTGTGATCGATCATAACTGCACTTTTGAAGTAATGACCTTTGACAGCGAAGAGGGTAAAAAAACCTTCTGGCATACGGCTTCTCACGTGCTGGCACAGGCAGTAAAGCACCTGTATCCGGAGGCAAAGCTTGCTATTGGTCCGGCAATCGATGAGGGCTTTTACTATGACTTCGATCTGGAGCACCCGTTCACGCAGGACGAGCTTACTAAGATTGAAGCGGAAATGAAGAAGATCGTCAAGGCAAATGAGTCTCTGGAGCAGTTTTATCTGTCCCCGGAGGAGGCAATTGCAAAGCTGAAAGAAATGGACGAGCCGTACAAGGTGGAACTGTGCGAGGAGCACGCCGAAAAGGGCGAGCCGATTTCCTTCTATAAGCAGGGTGATTTCACGGATCTGTGTGCCGGCCCGCATTTGATGTCTACAGGTACGATCAAGGCGTTCAAGCTGCTGTCCTGCACTGGTGCATACTGGAGAGGTTCCGAAAAAAACAAGATGTTGTCACGTGTCTATGCTGTAGCATTCCCTAAGGCTGCTATGCTGGAAGAACACCTGAACAAGCTGGAAGAGGCAAAGAAGCGTGATCATAACAAGCTGGGTCGGGAACTGGAATATTTCACCACAGTCGATACCATCGGTCAGGGTCTGCCTGTCCTGCTGCCCAAGGGCGCAAGAGTCATTCAGCTGCTCCAGCGTTGGGTCGAAGATACAGAGCAGAAGCACGGCTATCTGCTGACGAAGACACCGCTGTTTGCAAAGCGGGAATTCTACAAGATCTCTGGTCACTGGGATCACTATCTGGACGGCATGTTTATTCTGGGTGATCCCTATGATGAGACAAAGGAATGCTTCGCCCTGCGTCCTATGACATGTCCTTTCCAGTATCAGGTATTCCTGAACCGCCAGCGCTCCTATCGTGACCTGCCCATGCGTCTGGGCGAGACTTCCACCCTGTTCCGGAAAGAGGACTCCGGCGAAATGCACGGTCTGATCCGTGTGCGCCAGTTCACCATCTCTGAGGGACATCTGGTGCTCCGTCCGGATCAGCTGGAAGAAGAATTTAAGGGCTGTCTGGAACTGGCGAAGTATATGCTGGATACGGTTGGTATGCTGGAGGACTGCACATTCCGGTTCTCTCAGTGGGATCCGGCAAACCCCAACAACAAGTATGAGGGTACCGCAGAGCAGTGGGAAGAAGCACAGCGTGTTATGGGTCAGATCCTGGATCATCTGGGCGTTAACTATACCATTGGTATTGATGAAGCAGCATTTTATGGTCCGAAGCTGGACATTCAGTATAAGAATGTATTTGGCAAGGAGGACACCATTGTTACCATCCAGATCGACATGCTTCTGGCAGAACGCTTTGGTATGTATTATAAGGACAAGGACGGTCAGAAGAAGCTGCCGTATATCATTCACCGTACATCGCTTGGCTGTTATGAGCGTACATTGGCATATATGATCGAGCATTTTGCTGGTGCATTGCCTCTGTGGCTGGCACCGGAACAGGTTCGTCTGGTGCCTATTGCAGACCGTCATCTGGACTTTGCTTATGAAGTTAAGGCACAGCTGGAGGCTGCTGGCCTGCGTGTGGAAGTGGACAGCCGTGCGGAAAAGGTCGGTTATAAGATTCGCCAGGCAACACTGGAAAAAGTGCCGTATATGCTGACCATCGGTGATAAGGAATGCGAGGAAAAGACTGTTGCTGTTCGTATGCGTACCGGTGAGGACTGCGGCAGTATGAGCGTTGCTGACCTGGTGGCAAGACTGACAGAAGAGGTAGAAACCAAGAAGAAGTAAGAATCTCTGAATCTTCGAAAAAGAGAAACGATGCAGACTGTGCACAAGTGCAGCTGCATCGTTTTTTTGATGACAAGTCACCCAAAAAGAGACAGATGTGTCTTGCGAAAAAAGGATTTAGAATGGCGGAAATGAAATAAAACATAATGATTTTATTTATATATAAATGCAAAATAAAAGGTTTAAAAAGTGAGACGATATTATTTTTACTTCAATAAACTACCGTGAATTGGCATGTGTTATAATAGAAAAAAGTGCTGTACGACTTTTGTACAGCGTGATCAATGAAAAAATGAGAGATCCGGTAATGGGGCTGCCACAATGACGGCTGATTTTATCGAAAAAATGGATGACGCTTGGGGGAGCGTGATGCAATGAAAAAAATAGACAGAAAGAATTCAGAGACGCAGAAGCCGGATACAGTGGATGTAGTTGCAGATTCCAACTACAACACGGTTTCCGAGGAATATAACCAGTTGTTCCGTACTTGGCGGAATGATGAAACAAATGAATATGCCTTTCGCTGTCAGAAAAGGGAAAAAGAAGCGACCTATGTAGAAGGAAAGGGTTACCACGACATAGATCCGGCAGTGGAGGAACGTAATACCATGCTCCGTATCAATGTGGTGCTGGGGATGGCAATGCTGTATTATTTGCTGATCGAAAATTTGCTGACTGCTGTTCTCATGGGTGTGGCGCAGCTCATGGGATTAGATGTGGGGTATTGTTATAGTGACGGCACTGTGTATGGCAACCAGACGGCAGTGCTGATCATCCTCATGCTGAAAACCCTGCTGAAATATTTGGTACCCCTATTGATCTTCCGGTTTTCTTTTCGGATGCCTCGTCGGGTGGCGTACCGCTTGAAACCGGAGGAATCCCGGGAGATCCCGGCGTCTTTGGCGGTGACGCTGGTGGTGTTTGTAGTGACCAATATCTGGCTGCTATTTTCTTCGGCAAATCTTCTGAGTCTCAGCACTTTGGGTGATGCATATTATGCAGTTTCTTATATGCGCCCTGCATATCAGGCGATTTATCTGATATTTGAGCTGTTTATGGTGAGTATTCTAAAGGAAGTGGTGTTTCATGGAGAAATGCTCCATGTATTGCGCCAGTTCGGAGACTGGTATGCGGTTATTCTAACTGCAATCTTAACTGCTTGTGCCACACACAGTTATGTGACGCTGCTCATGGAGCTGACCATGTCCATTGTAACTGGAATCGCAGTGCTGCGAAGCAGTTCGCTGCTGCCGAGTATTTTGGATCAACTGGTATACCATGTGCTGTTGTTTACGCTTTTTTACCTGGAGATCTCTCCAAATCGTATTTTGCATACATACCGTCCACTGATGATGTGTGTTGTGCTTCTGGCAGGAGTGATCCTTTGCTTCACGGTGATTCGCCCCACGGAAAAAAGTCCTGCGCTTTTGCCCCAGAAACATTATCTTTCTGGCCGGGAGCGAATTCAGACGCTGCTGCGTTTTGGCCCGCTGACCATTATTTTCTGTCTGTGCGTCATTTTGATGGTAATCGAGGTGGTATTCTAAGTGACAGATTTTGTACCGGAACAACAATATATGGAGCGAGCACTGGAGCTTGCAGCTTTGGCAGCGTCCATGGGTGAAGTGCCTGTGGGTGCTGTTGTTGTACACAAGCCTACGGGGCGCATTGTAGGAGAAGGATACAATCGGCGTGAGGCAGACCGTTCGCCCTTGGCACATGCGGAAATTATGGCGATTCAGGAGGCAAGCCGCACCCTTGGGGGATGGCGGCTGGTGGACAGTGCACTTTATGTCACGCTGGAACCGTGTCCTATGTGCGCTGGCGCTATATTACATGCCCGTTTGGATCAAGTGGTGTTTGGCACACGTGATCCAAAGGGCGGCGCCGTACGGTCTGTACAGGAGCTGTTTGCCCTGCCCTATAACTGGAAACCGGAGGTGCTGGAGGGACTGATGCAGGAGGCGTGTGCACAGGTGCTCCGAGACTTTTTTCGGGAACTGCGGACGAGGAAACGAGAGAAACGCAGTGAACTTCATGATGCGCTCTGAATCGAAAAAATGGGGTGTGCAAATCTGACAGGCGGTCTTTTTACGGCGTTGCCTGAAATACAACTCAAGGAGAATACGATGACATATCCATTTCAGAATACAGCTCTTCCCATGGAAGAACGTGTCCGGGATCTGCTGTCCCGGCTGACCATTGCAGAAAAAATTTATTTGCTTTCCACCCACCAGATGCCAGTGGAACGGTTGGGCGTGGGCGAGTGGTACATCGGCACTGAGGTGGCACGGGGATATGTTTCCAGAGAACCGGGAGAATATTCTACCGTGTTCCCCCAGCCCATTGGTCTGGCGTCAACCTTTGATCCGAATCTGATGGAACAGCTGGGGGAGATCGCCGGGGAAGAAGCACGTTATTTTCATCGGAAAGATCCCAAGAGTCATCTTATGCTCTGGGGTCCGACAGTTGACCCGGAGCGTGACCCCAGATGGGGACGCACCGAAGAGGGCTATGGTGAAGATCCCTTTCTCATCGGTGAAATGACCACGGCATATACTCAGGGCATGGCTGGCAACGATCCGGTGTACCGCCGGACGATTCCTACCCTCAAACATTTCTGCGCAAACAATAACGAAAAGCAGCGGGATCGCTGTTCTTCCAATGTGATGCCTCGTACCCTTCACGAATACTATTATCGTGCCTTTGAAGCGTCTATCGTTCGGGGCGGTGCTGGTTCTATGATGACTGCCTATAACGAACTGAACGGCGTTCCTGCGTGTATGAATCCGGATCTGAAAACCGTGGTGAAAGATCAGTGGAAATTGGGATTTGTGGTAACAGACGGCGCAGATTTTTCTCAGAATGTCCTGGCACATCGTTCTCACGCTACCCATGCTGAAGCGCTGGCAGCCTGTCTCAGAAACGGCAATGACATTATGACTGATGATGCAGAAATGGTTGCCGCTGCTGCCAGAGATGCCCTGGATCGTGGGCTGATTAACGAAGCGGATATTGACCGTGCTGTGGGAAATTCCATGTTGGGTCGGTTTCGGTTGGGAGAATTCGATGGGGACAAGTGCCCCTATAATACAGAACCGGCAGAAACGGATACGATGATTCACCGTGCAGTGAATCGCTGTGCAGCTATGGAGCAGATGTGCCTGCTGCATAACGACGGTATTCTGCCTCTGGATCTGAAACCTGATGCAAAGGTCGCTGTGATTGGTCCTTTGGGTGCGGAGAATTATCGGGACTGGTATACAGGTACGGCATCCTATGCAGTGCATATTGTAGATGCGCTCCGGGAACGTCTGGGCGCAGAACAGGTGCTCTTTGATGACGGCTATGATATTGTGGGCGTGCAGTCTCTACAGAATGGAAAATTTCTCTCTGTGGCAGAGGACGGCACCATCTGTGCCAATGGGGAGCGGATGGGAGAACGGGAACGGTTCCGGTATCACGACTGGGATTTCGGCAGCGTGAATCTGCGTGCCTGCTGCAATGATCGCTATGTCATTGAGGATGGTATTTATCGTGCCGCAAGTGAAACACCCTATGAGTGGTTTATCAAGGAATGGCTGCGCCCGGAACCTTACGGCGATGCGATACGGTTTCGCAGCTGGCACGATATTCCCATGGACGTGGCTGTCCGGGCAGATGGCACGCTGGGCGCAGTGAGATCCGGTCGTCCGGCGGCAGACCGGCTGTTTCGGATCGTAACAGCAGAGGATGGTGCAGCACGTGCGGCTGCACTGGCAAAAGCGGCAGATGTGGTGATCCTTTGTCTGGGTAACCATCCTATGCAGGTGGCACGGGAGTGCTATGACCGTCCCGATCTGGAGTTGCCGGCACATCAGAAGAAACTGCTCCGTGCTGTACAGGCGGCAAATCCCAACACTGTGCTCACCGTGGTTTCCAGCTATCCTTATGCCCTGGGCGAAGCGCAGTCCCTTTTGCCGGCGATCTTGTATACTACGCACGCCGGAGCAGAGCTGGGTAATGCAGTGGCGGATACGCTTCTTGGAAAAAATAATCCGGCGGCACGCTGTCCGATCACTTGGTATAAAACGGCGCAGGATCTGCCCGATATTATGGAATATGACATTATTGACGCTGAACGTACTTATTTATATGACACGGCAGAACCTCTATATCCCTTTGGCCATGGGCTGTCCTATTCCACATTTGCATACCATGATCTGACCGCAGAGGTGAAGCCGGAGGGTGTATTGCTTCGGCTGATGGTGGAAAATACCTCGGAGCGGGACGGCGATGAGGTAGTGCAGCTGTATTTCCGTGCGCTCACATCCCGCATGAAGCGTCCGAACCGGCAGTTGTGTGGGTTTCAGCGTGTGCCGGTGCCTGCTGGGACGGCTGTGCCGGTGACTATTTTTGTGCCCTGGTATGCTTTGGAATGCTATGATGTGACACGAGAAAAAATGATCGTGGAGCAGGGACGATATCGCTTCTTTGCCGGTGCGTCGTCAGCAGATATCCGGCTGGAGACTGAGGTGGATATTCCGGGAGAAAGCATTCCGCCCAGAGGTCTGTCTCAGCCGGTTCTGGTGAAAAATTATGACAGCAAGGCTGGTATGATGACACAGCTGACATTTTCCATGCAGGAAAATGATTGGTACGGCTGCACCAATGATTGGGGTGGTTCTTTTACCTTTGCAGATGCGATGTTTGCAGGCTACACCAAGGCAGAATTATGGGCAGCTGCCCCTTGCGGCAAAGCAACTGTGATGTTGTATGCTGGCGAGGAGGAACTGGGTAAGACGGAGATTCTGCCTGCACGTTGTATGGATGATTTTCAGGTGTATTCCATTTTGCTGAAGCCATTTTCCGGACAGGCAGATCTGCGCCTGGAGATAAAGGGTATGGCTTGCTTGTATCGGATACAGTTGGGGTAAAGTATAGGGATTCTAAGAAGAGTATCCTGTGTGCTACGACAGAAAAATTGACAATTATTGACAATTATAGATTTATGTGATACACTGTATTTATTGTCGGCTTCTTCCGCAAGGAGGGAGGTGACCGTATGGAATACATATTCTCTTTTGTTGTCGGTGTCATGGCACGTGTAGTTGGTTACTGCATTTGCAAGTGGTTAGACAATCGACATAAGTCCGACAAGTAGCCCACTGTATCTTATCTTTTTGAATAAGGCAAAAGCCCCGGAGTTGCAGCTCCGGGGCTTTTGTTTTTTGTGTGTCCGTATGGACATACTCTCTTTTGTGATTAATTTTATTATACCATGTGACATCTGTTTTGTCAAGGATAAATTTTGCACAAAAACAATCATCAAAAAATTTGTGAAAAAACGCCTTTGCAGTTTCCGGCGAAAGTTTGCTATAATTATATATAGATGCAGGAATATTCCCTGCGGTCTGAAAAGCAATTTTCTGAAAACGGAGGTATTTACACATGAAACGGATACAATCAGCGTGCATTTGTCAGACACTGCATTTTATGCTGAAAGACGGCGAAGAACACAACTATGCAGCCGAAAAAGTAAAGGAAGAGGTGGAACACTACAAGGCTTCCATGGAACGCAGCCGGACACAGTACCGCATTCTGGAGGAAATGGTACAACCGGATGATTCCATTATTCTGAAAATCGTCAAGCAGTACAATCAGAGTCCAGTGGGCAATTACTTGGATTGATTTTCGATAATATGCACAAACAAAACGGGCAGATTTTGGTCTGCCCGTTTTGTGTTTATCCTTCCAGCTGGCGACCCAGAAACTGTGACGCCGCCTGGATCAGGCTCTTCTGGCTTTCATTCAGCCCTGCGCCATCGCCGTTGTCCAGAAATGCCACTGCACCGGTGACATCTCCTGCGGCAATAATAGGCATACATGCTGTGGCGCCTTTATCCATGCCTTCCGCCGGGATCAGCTCTGGCTGACCGGATTCAGAAAAATACTGGCGGCGGTTTTCCATGAGTTCTTCCAGTTCGGGAGAAACACGTCTGGCGTTCCATTCCTTTTTGGCTGCGCCGGATACGGAAACTACGTGATCCCGATCGAACACTGCTACCGGACAACCGGCGAGTTTGTGCATGATATCTGCCACCTGTGCGGCATTTTCGCTCATTTCGCCGATGGGGGAATATTTCTTAAAAATGACCTCTCCGTCACTGCTGGTGTAGATTTCCAGTGGGTCACCCTCCCGGATCCGCATGGTGCGGCGGATTTCCTTCGGAATGACAACACGTCCGAGATCATCAATACGTCTGACGATTCCTGTTGCTTTCATCTATGTGATCCTCCTGTTCATTTTTTCTGGTGCGTCGCAGAAAATGGTTTCTGCGATGGTGCTGATATTGTCTGCAAAATCGGCAGAAATATACACTGAGGGAAATTTTCATGAAAAGGCAATGTGGTGTTGCCTAAGATGCAATAAGAAAAAATTGATTTGTGTGGTTTTTCTGCAAAATAGTTGAAATGTATTTGGCTTTGTGATATAATGGGAAAAACAACATATTATTTCAGGAAACAAAGATATGCGTATTTTTTGAGAGGTGCATAGTATGAAATTTTGGAGACAGGTTTTGGCGGCGGTTTCTGCCGCAATCGTGGGCTTTTCTGGTTTGCAGCTGCCTTTGGCTGGTGGGAATTTGCTGTGCGTCAGTGCGGACGAGCTGACAGATGGTCTGATATTTACCGTTAGCGGCGGCGAGGCAACAGTCACTGACTGTACGTCAACAGCGTCTGAAATTGTGATCCCATCTGAGTATGAGGGATATCCTGTGACAGCCATCGGGGAGAAAGTATTTTATGACTGCGACACCCTGGTATCCGTGACCATTCCCCAGGGCGTGACCACACTGGGGGATTATGCCTTTGGATACTGCGACAATCTGACGACTATTTATATGCCTGTAAGCGTAACGAGCTGGGGCTATGGCGTGTCCTATGACTGTTTGAGTCTGAGCGATGTGTATTATGAGGGAACATCTACTGAATGGGAAAACATTGACCAGGGCGAGGCAAATGGTTATTTGCTGAATATAGCTACGACACATTATAATTATGTGTATCCAGATGGTACTGGTACGTCGAGTGGCTTGACATTTACCGTCAGCGGCGGCGAGGCAACACTCACTGACTGTACGTCAACAGCGTCTGAGATCGTGATCCCGTCTGAGTATGAGGGATATCCTGTGACAGCTATCGGGGAGAATGCGTTCTATGACTGCGACACCCTGGTATCTGTGACCATTCCTCAGGGCGTGACCACACTGGGGGATTATGCCTTTGGATACTGCGACAATCTGACGACTATTTATATGCCTGTAAGCGTAACGAGCTGGGGCTATGGCGTATCCTATGACTGTTTGAGTCTGAGCGATGTGTATTATGAGGGAACATTCACTGAGTGGGAGAACATCGACCAGGGCGAGGCAAACGGTTATTTACAGAATATAGCCACGAAGCATTATAATGCTTATGATACTGCGGGAACACAGAGCGTCTGGTCTCTCGGAAAAATGACCGTACGGCCGGAGGACGGCATGGAAGAAGATCTGAATTTTGATATCTGTATCAAGAATGCCATGGATTCTTATGGGATTCAGGGTGCGATCTGGCTGCCGGAAATTACGGCAAGACTGCTGTACTGGCCCTATATGGCGGACAGTGCACTTGTCGGTGATGTCTATAACAGTGCACGGTTGACAGCGAATATGAACAAAGTCTTGTACAACGAAGGCAACGAGATCTACTTTGCACTGGATTCCTCTTCCCTTATGACACCGGAGACAGATTCCGGCGTGCTGATGCAGCTTACGTTTTCTGTGCCGGATGAGGAGACTGTAGTCGCTCTGGCAGAGGAGTATGGTCTGGAATTGGAAACGGATGAATACGGTACGTATTACTACGAATTCCCAGTGTGCTGGATGGAAAATGGCTATGATGAGGCGATCTCGGACGGCGAGATCATTGAACTTCCCCACTATGCTTATGTCAACAGCGACAATCAGGATGTCTTTTCGGACAATGTGGTCTTAGAGGACGGCTATATCCGTGTGGAAATGCCGCTTTATGAGGAGACGACCGAAACCACTACAGTGGAAACAACAACTACTACCACAACCTCTAATTGGGTGACAACACCGACCAGCTATACAACTACTGATTGGATGACAACGCCGACCACTTACACCACCACGACAGATTGGATGACAACGCCAACCACTTATACCACTACGACAGATTGGATGACAACGCCGACCACCTACACCACCACGACAGATTGGATGACAACGCCAACCACCTATACCACTACGACAGATTGGATGACAACGCCAACCACCTACACCACCACGACAGATTGGATGACAACGCCGACCACTTACACCACTACGACAG
>NZ_DXUU01000036.1:0-6216 GCF_019417665.1 Ruminococcus sp. | reverse complement strand
CAGATTGGATGACAACGCCGACCACTTACACCACTACGACAGATTGGATGACAACGCCGACCACTTACACCACCACGACAGATTGGATGACAACGCCGACCACTTACACCACTACGACAGATTGGATGACAACGCCGACCACTTACACCACTACGACAGATTGGATGACAACACCGACCACTTACACCACCACGACAGATTGGATGACAATGCCAACCACCTACACTACTACGTCTGAGCGGACTACCACTTCAACCAGCTATATCACGACTTCTACGACAGAAACCACATATACTACGACAAATACAACAGCAACCACGGAGACAACTGACACAACGGCTATCACAGAAACGACGGCTACCGTAACTACTAAGAATGATTCGGGCGTGTATATCGAACTTGGCAAACCGGATACATCCCAATTGTATGCGGGCAATTCCTTCCGTCTGCTCTATTCCACCAATGCGAAGAATCTTATTTGGAGGAGCACAGATGATAGCATTGCCACAGTGGATGATAGTGGTATGCTTACCATTCTGGGCAGCGGCACAGTTAGCGTGATCGTTATTGTACAGGAAGATCCCACGCAGACTGACACGATCACCATTACCATTCCGGAAACGTTGCAGACAACGGATACCACGTCGGATACTACCGGCGATACCGGAACGACTACGACAACTACACCGTCTGTAGAGATGGGTGTGCGCGGAGACGTAGACCTGGACGGCGATGTGGATGCAGATGATGCATATCAGGTACTGATATATTATGCACGGCATTCCGTGGGAGATGCGGCGTATACCTTCCAGGAAAATGCGGCATTGGAGGTGCAGGTCATACAGCAGGCAGATGTGAACCAGAGCGGCACAGTGGATGCCGATGATGCGTACCTGATCCTGTGCTATTATGCAAAAGTATCCGTGGGCATAACGGATATTCACTGGGAAGATCTGATGTAATCAGAGCGTGTTCATATAAAAATAGAACGCACCTATCAGGTCTGCACTTATAAAAAGTTTAAGCATAGCACTTCCGATCATCAGGTCGGAAGTGCTATGGCGTTATGATTGACAAAATGGCGGCTTTGATGTATCATGTTGACTAAGATAAATCGGAACTTGGAGGTGGTGACCATATATGGCAAGAGCTCGTGTATGGATAGAAGCAATGGAAGAATATCTGATTAGGAATAATCTTGGTGAAAGAGAAAAAATCGTAAAGTTATCTGATGACAAGTTAAGTGAATATTATTATAAAGTGATTAAAGAAAAAGGAATAGAAAATGATGCTGAAAAATTCATGCACAGATGGTGTATGCAATATAAGTGAATTCTGATCTATACGAGTAAACGAATCATAAAGCCCGAAAGCAGTTCTTATCAACCGCTTTCGGGCTATATTTCTTTATTGATACTACGCCTTTTCTCGCTCTTGCAGTACATGAAGATTTGTGTTATAATGAGGAATGAGGGGTTAGGAATGGGGAATGATGGTATCGCCTACGGCGATGGATCTTAAAATATAGAGAAATTCTTGCATTTTTTGAATCTGTTCGTACCCAAAGGGTACGAACACCACCATTCCTAGTTCCTAACTCCTCATTCCTAATTGAAAAAAAGGAGTGAAAAGCCGTGCGGTACAACCAGCACGGTGCCATATGAAACGATTGATCATAGGAATCACCGCCCATGTGGATTCGGGAAAGACCACCTTGTCCGAAGCACTGCTGTATCGTACCGGGGAGATCCGGAAGCTGGGACGGGTGGATCACCAGACAGCATTTCTGGATACCCATCCCATGGAACGGGACAGGGGTATTACGATTTTTGCCCACCAGGCATGTATTGCCTACAACGGTGCGGAATATACGCTGCTGGATACCCCGGGGCATGTGGACTTTTCCGCAGAGACAGAGCGCACGATGCAGGTGCTGGACTATGCCATTCTTGTCATCAGTGGCACAGACGGCGTGCAGAGTCATACGGAAACCCTGTGGAAATTGCTGGAACGTTATCATGTGCCGGTGTTTCTCTTTGTCAATAAAATGGATCTCAGCGGTGCGGAAAAAACGGCAGTTCTGGCGGATCTGAAACAACGGCTGGGAGATTGCTGTGCGGATTTTTCCGACGATGGCACAGATGCCTTTTATGAGCGCATGGCACTCTATGATGAGACATGGATGGATGCCTATCTGGAGCAGGGCAGTATTTCCCGGAAACAGCTGGCAGAGGGAATTGCACGGCGCCAGGTGGTGCCCTGTTATTTCGGCGCAGCCCTGAAGCTGGAAGGCGTGGATGCCTTTCTGGAGGGACTGGATCGGTATACGTTAGAGAAAACCTATCCCGATACCTTTGGCGCACAGGTGTTTAAAATTGCCGCCGATGAAAAGGGCAGCCGCCTGACTTATCTGAAAGTCACCGGCGGACAGCTTCATGTTCGGGACGCTGTGTCCTATTCTGCCCAGGACGGTGCGCAGCTGACGGAAAAAATCAGCCAGATCCGCATTTATGCCGGGGCAAAGTTTCAGACGGCAGATACAGTATTGCCCGGTATGGTCTGCACTGTCACGGGACTGACCAGAACCTATGCCGGACAGGGACTTGGTGTTGTACAGGATGGGGCTGTGCCAGTACTGGAACCGGTTCTGCGCTATGGACTGCGGCTGCCGGAACAGGTACACCCGGCAGATGCTCTGAAGCAGCTGTCCCAGCTGGAGGAAGAAGATCCGGCTCTCCATCTCCTGTGGGATGTTCATGCCCAGCAGATCCAGATGCAGCTCATGGGCGAGGTGCAGCTGGAAGTACTCCGAAAGCTGATCGCCGACCGCTTCGGGCTGGAGGTGCAGTTTGATGCCGGGCAGATCACCTATAAGGAAACCATTGCCGAACCAGTGGAGGGCGTGGGACATTATGAGCCGTTGTGCCATTATGCAGAGGTGCATCTGCTTCTGGAACCGCTGCCCCAGGGGAGTGGTCTGCAATTTGCATCCGATTGCCGGGAGGACGATCTGGAACGGAATTGGCAGCGGCTGGTGCTGACCCATCTGGGAGAAAAAGTGCACGTGGGCGTGCTGACAGGTTCGCCTATTACAGATATGAAAATCACCCTTTGCGCTGGACGTGCTCACGTGAAGCATACCGAGGGCGGCGATTTTCGTCAGGCAACCTATCGTGCTGTGCGCAATGGTCTGCGCCGTGCAAAGAGCGTACTGCTGGAACCGTGGTATGACTTTGTGTTGGAACTTCCCACGGAATGTGTAGGAAGAGCCATGACGGACTTACAGCAGATGGGCGCAGATTTCCAGCCACCTGAGACAGACGGGGAACGTTCTGTCATGACAGGCAGTGCACCTGTGGCGAAAATGCGGGGGTATCAGAGCATTGTCACCGGATATTCCCACGGCAAGGGACGGCTTTGCTGTACGCCAAAGGGTTATGCACCCTGCCAGAATGCGGATGAGGTCATGGCTGCTATTGGCTACGACTGCGACAGCGATGTAGAAAATACAGCGGATTCCATTTTCTGCGCCCACGGCGCTGGATTTGCAGTGAAATGGGACAAGGTGCAGGAGCACATGCATTTGCCCAGCTGTTACACACCTGAACCGGAAAAAGAACCGGAAGGAGCGGTATCCGGGACAAGCCGTGCGGCACGGTATGTATCCAGTCTGGCGGAGGACAAAGAACTCATGGCAATCTTTGAGCGTACCTACGGCAAGATCGACCGGGATCCCCGGCAGGCGATGTATACGCCCAAGGAGGAGACAGAGCCATATCACGGCAAAAAAAATCCCGTCTATGACGGGGAGGAATACCTGCTGGTGGATGGCTATAACATTATTTTCGCATGGGATGAGCTGAAAGAACTGGCAAAGGACAGTCTGGAGGCGGCACGAAGCCGGCTCATCCACCAGATGTGCAATTACTGCGGCTATCGGCAGTGCAAACTGATTTTGGTATTTGACGCCTATAAAGTAAAAGGACAGCACCGGGAGGTGGAGCAATACTGCAATATCAGTATTGTCTACACAAAGGAGTCAGAAACGGCAGATTCTTACATTGAAAAGACAACTCACGAGCTGTGCCGGGAACACCGGGTACGGGTGGCAACATCAGACGGCATGGAGCAGGTAATTATTCTGGGAAATGGAGCTCTCCGTGTGTCGGCGGATGAATTTCATCAAGAGGTGGAGCAGGCAGAGGCGGCGATTCGGGCATATGCGGCGCAGATGAAAACGGGGAAAAAGACGATACGGGAAAAGCAAAAGCGGTAAATATGCAGTGGAAAACCGCAGCCGCCGTTTGCTTGACAAGAACTGTAAACTATGGTATCATAAACGAAAACGGGAAGGGGACAGTATACATGGACGAAATAGAACGCAAGCTGAAAAAGCTGGAGGAGGAAATGCAGCAGGAACAGGCTGGAAAACAGTCAGAGCCGGACGGGAAAAAGGCAAGAAAAGCGAAAGGTTCTTCATCCGCTGCGGCGGAGAAAAAACCGTCCCATCCGCTGGCGGAGTTTCTCATTGGATTGGTGCTGCTGGGTGCAGGGGTGTACTGGGTGTTGAATTCCTTTGTGGTGACGTTTTCCTGGGGCAGTCTCTGGGGAAGCTTCGGGATGAGTACTTCCGTTGCCACGGGATTGATGCTGGTACCGTTGCTGATCGGTATTGGGCTGTTGTTTTTTATGGATCACAAATGGGTCGGCTGGGTGGTAGTCGCCATCGGCATCCTGGCGATTCTGGTGACGCTGCTGACATCGGTGCGATTCCGGCCGCTTTCGGCGAGCCTGTGGCAATATGTGGTTATGTTCGGTATGATCGCCGCCGGTGTGGGTCTAGTGGCAAGAGGATTGCTGCGGCATTGGGATTAGAACAAAAAAAGAAAGAGCGTGCTGGTTTTCGGTACGCTCTTTTGCTATTTTCGGGAAAGTGTCATCAGGCTTCTTTTTTTCGAAAGATATCCTCGCTCTGCTGTTCGCAGAGATCGTCCAGGAATTGTTCCAGTCTGCCCTTGCTGCGTTCGGTGAGAGCGGCATATTTCTCCAGGATGTGCAGCGCCTCTTCCTGAAAGGGCATATTTTCTCTGCCCTTGGGGAAGTTGGTGCGTCCGGCGAGATAGTCCAGGCTGACGTCATAATATTCCGCCAACTGGATGGCACGCAGAAAGGGGATCTCACGCTCGCCTTTTTCGTACTTGCCGTAATACTGCGCTGTTGTGCCCAGATATTGTGCGATATCGGTCTGTGTTTTGTCCGCATCCTCCCGCAAATCCCGGATTCGTTGGTAAAAAGCCATATACGCCACTCCTTTCTCAGAAAATTTTATCACATATGACTAAAAAGTATTGACATTTTAGCCTAAATAGATTATAATATTATTGGAATAATCAGATGTGGTTATTCGTGAAGTGCGAAAGGAGTTGGATATTATGCTCAGAACAAAAGAAAATCGGATCGTTGCGGTGTTGGTGAGTGTGGTTTTATGTTTGGTGACATTTTCTATGATGCCCAGCACAAAAGTAGAAGCAACACAGTCGATGAAGGGAAATTTTTCGACGAATTACACTTTAACTGGTGATGGTGCAACTGATATTTTGAACGTTGCATTGGCGCAAGCCGGAAAGACAGGAAGCCAGCTTGGGTATACGGAAGAATGGTGCGCTGATTTTGTGTCAGACTGTGCTGACTTGGCTGGACAAAGTGCTGCTGTCCCGAGGTATGGTGGTGTAGACGGGTTGAGAACCAGAATTTTGAATGCTGGCGGCAAAAATGTAACATCGTCACCACAGCCGGGGGATATTGTATTTTTCAGTGGGCATGTGGAAATTGTTTATTCTGGTTCTGGCAGTTCCTTGAAATCCATTGGCGGAAATACTAGTAGTGCAAGTAGTCTGTATTCCCGAAAAGTTTGTTCTCCTCGTGTGCATGGTGGTAGTTATACGGTGGTAAGACCGAATTATAGTGGCGGTAATATTGGAACGTCAACATGGTATGATAACCTATCTCCGGTAGATGTCGGAACAGATTTTTGCGCCTATATTATCAATACAGAAGCATGGAAACCATTGAACAGTGATTCAGATAATAATGTTACAATGCGTGATGAAAGTGGAGCACCAAGTCAAATATGGCAATTTACTAGAAAAAGTGATGGTAGTTATAAGAGCCTGTTCAGTATCTTTACACCAAGTTCTAAAAGAAGTATAATAAAAA
>NZ_DXUU01000035.1 GCF_019417665.1 Ruminococcus sp. | reverse complement strand
AAAAGACAAGAAAGCAGATCGAAAACCTGAAAAACCAGACCATTGGCGTGGAGATTGAGATGAACCACATCACCAGAGACCGAGCCGCAAAAATTGCCGCCGACTTCTTCGAAACACGCCGATACGAAAACACCGCCGGCAGAAACGGCTATTGCACCTGGTCAGCCTGGGATGCACAGGGCAGAGAGTGGAAATTTCAAAGAGATGTTTCCATTGCAGGCCCTGACAGTGAAAAGTGCGAACTGGTGACACCGATTCTTCACTACGAGGATATTGAAACCTTGCAGGAGCTTGTTCGCCGACTGAGAAAAGCCGGAGCAGTCAGCCATGCAGGAATTGGGGCAGGGGTTCACATTCACATCGGTGCAAACGGCCACACACCGCAGACACTCCGCAACCTTGCAAACATCATGGCAAGCCATGAAAAACTGATTGCCGATGCCCTGAAAATTGACCAAGGCAGAATGAACCGCTACTGCAGAACGGTAAGTCCCGAATTCATCGAAAAGGTGAACAAGAAAAAGCCTGCAACCATGGCACAGCTTGCAGACCTTTGGTACACAGCAAACGGTGCAAACTACGGCAGAGACCACCATTACAATGACAGCCGATACCATATGCTGAACTTCCACGCAACCTTTACAAAGGGCACGATTGAATTCCGGCTTTTCCAGTTTGACAAGCCAACGGCGGAACGGAAAAACGGACTTCACGCCGGACAGCTAAAAAGCTACATTCAGCTTTGTCTTGCCCTTTCTGAAATGGCAAAGGAACTAAGAACAGCAAGTCCAAAACCACAGCAGACCGAAAACCCAAAGTTCGCCATGCGGACTTGGCTGATTCGACTGGGACTGGTTGGTGAAGAATTTGCCACAGCAAGAGATTTTCTGACCAGAAACCTAAGCGGCGATGCCGCATTCCGATTCGGCAGATAAAGGCATAGCCTTTTGCTACCAACCCATTCAGACCGCTCCGGCGGTCTTATGGTGGTGAAAGGGTATTCCTTTCGGAAAGGATTTGATTACGATGACAAAATTTTACCTTGCCTACGGCAGCAACCTGAACGTGCAGCAGATGCGATTCCGCTGTCCTGATGCCAAAGTGGTGGGAACGGCGAAAATCAAAGATTATCAGCTGCTGTTCAAGGGCAGCAAGACCGGTTCCTGTCTCACCATTGAAAAGAAAAAAGGCGGCATAGTTCCGGTTGCCGTCTGGGCAGTTTCAAAGCGTGATGAACTGGCTCTTGACCGCTACGAGGGATTCCCCGATTTTTACTACAAAACGGAAATGGAACTGCCGGTAAAATGCTGGAAAGACGACAAAACCAAAAAGCTGACAGCATTTGTGTACATCATGCACGAGAAGCGAAAGCTTGGGATTCCAAGCCACGCCTATGTGCAGACCTGCGTTCAGGGCTACCGTGATTTTGGCTTTGATTTAAAGCATCTGCGGCTTGCGTTCGACTTAAGTGAGAGGAAGTGTGGAAAATGAAAATGGCTGAAAAAGAAACCAGAATTTGTCCGCTTTGCGGCATAGAATATCATGGCGTTCCTGCGCTTTCCAGAACCGATAACCAGACGCTGATTTGTCCGGACTGTGGCAGCAGACAGGCGTTGGAAAGCATCGGCATTTCCAAAGAGGAACAGGAAAAGATTCTCTCCATTCTGCATCGGCACAATTCGGCTGAATAAGCCGCCACACCGCCCCACGTTCGCCGTTCTGATTTCCTCCGCAAAATAATTGCTTTCCACAGAACGGCGGCACACAGGGCAACAAAACGGCTCTTGTGCAAGCGTCAATCATACACAGTTTTCCCCCGCAATCTTTGTGTGATATATTCCTCTGAATATCGTTGACTTATTCCGGAAACAGAGGTAATATACATACAGCCAAAGGGCAAAAAACAACGAAACATGGAGGAAAACACTATGAAAACAATTGAACTTTTTGAACAGGCAGCCACAAAGGGAAACGAATTTTTCCGGGAAAACAACTTGAACCTGACCCTTTACTGGGCATACCGCAAAAGTAAGCAGAACGGAAACGAGCTGATTGATTTTCCAGAGGTCATCTGGGAAGAGGATATCGAACCAATCGCCGATTTTCTAAAAGCAAAGGGCATCACCGAGTTTACGATTTCCAGCACCTTCAGCAGCTTGATTCCTACCCTTGCCGCTTTTGAAAAGCAGGGATTTTACATGAATGGGCTGACCGAAGTGACAGCGGAGTATACCGATTTGATAACCGGTAAGCCGAAAATTATTCCTGCAATTCACATGAAGCTGAACTAAAAAGCAAAGAGCCAAGGGGCGGAAATCACCGCCCCGGTATGGCTCAGAAAAGGAGAAACCCATGCACATACTTATTGTTGAACCGGGCAAGCACCCAAGAGAAACCGATATTGATGGAAGCCTTGAATCACTTCAGAAAACGGTCGGCGGTTACATTCAGGCAATTTACCCATTTAAAGAGGCAGTTGCCCTTATCTGCGATGACGAGGCAAAGTTGAAATCCGATACCCAGTGGAACAGACTTCTTCCTGAAATTCATGATGTTATCAAAGGAACATTCTTCATTGCCGGACTTGGCAAGGAAGATTTCACAGACCTTTCCGCTGAACTTACAGAAAAGTACAAACAGCGTTTCTGGAACATCGAACTTTTCATTCCAACTCCCAACAGTCTGATGCCGATTGTGATAAGGGACTGACAGCCGCCACGTTCGCCTATAGCGGCAAGAGTCAGTGATTCCGAATACTAACCCAATGCAGAAACAAGCCCCACAAACGGCAATGTGGCGGCTTGTTTCTGATGTCACAGTACCATAACCAATGTACCAACAGCAATTAAAACACAACCAACCGCCGACTTCACGGTAAATTTCTCATGCAAAAATACAAACGCAAGAAGCAAAGTTATCACAACGCTGAGCTTATCAATTGGGACGACTTTAGATGCCTCTCCCATTTGTAATGCTTTATAATAGCAGAGCCAGGAAACACCGGTTGCAAGCCCGGATAAGATTAAAAATATCCAGCTTTTCCTTCCGATCTGTGTGATCCCTGACTGAGCATTGGTTAAGAAAACCATTCCCCATGCCATAACAAGAACAACAGCAGTTCTTATGGCTGTTGCAAGATTGGAATTTACACCATCAATTCCCACTTTTGCCAGAATAGAAGTCAACGCGGCAAAAACGGACGATAGGATTGCAAAAAGCAGCCACATAATCATACACCTTGATTCCGAATCAATTTTCTCTTCCAGTATATCACATATCCTTGGAAAAAGCAACCGGTATAAGACGCCGAATATCTCAATCAGCCTTGTCGGATACACACAATGACAGGGCTGTATTTTTGCCTGTTTTTCTGTACATCTAGCCGCTTGATATACTCCCGGAGGTATGGTAATATACACACAACGGAACGGGAAAACCGCACCGAAAAACAACCAAAACGGAGGAAACGAAAATGGAAAGAATCACAAAGGTAACAATTACATGGGCAGATGCAGAATGGGAATACGAACTGGAACTTGCCGGTTGGGAGGCGGAAAACTTCGACGAAAAATACGCCGAGGAATACGCCAGAGAGGATGCAGCAGAACAGGGTACGACCTTTGAAGAACTGATCAGCATCGACTACAAGACCGAAGAAATTGACGAAGAGGAACTTCGCAGAGAGCAGTACGAAGCCTGGGCAGAATTTATGTGGGAATGCGAGACCGGAAGATAAAGCCCTACAAAATAAAATAGCAAGGCCAGGGGCAGAAGGGCTGGGTGGCTCCTCCCGCCCCCTCTTTGGCCTGTGGGGGGACGTTTTTTTTCCTCCGAATCGTTTTCCCGCCGAAAGCACCGCCCCACAAAGAGCAACACAGCGGTTGCTATTGCCGTGGCTAATGTACACAATTCACTGCCTGCATCTTTGTGCAGTATATGATTCAAAATACCGTTGACTTATCTCCTGAAAAGAGGTAATATACATCATGCCGAAAGGCAAAAAGACACAAAAAAAGGAGCGAAAATTATGTGGGCAGAAGGAAGTATCAAAATCGGAACAAGCGTATTTCACTATTGGGTGAAGCATTACGAGGAGCCTTCCATTTACGGATGCGAGGAAGGCAGGGCATCAAAAATCATGCTGAAACGAAACGGTGAGATTGTATTCAACTTTGACAGAGGGCTGGATGTTCCGCTGGCGGATAGGGACACAGAAACTGCGCTGGCGGTTCTACTGAAAGAGTACAACTGAACACAGAACAATTCAAAAAAACCCGGAGCCGCAAGGCTCGGGCGGTCGTACAAAACACAGCAAGCAGCTGACTCCTGCAAGCTGTGACCAAAATATTTTAGAAAGACTTGCTTTTGGCAGGTCTTTTTTGTTGGGTGGTGATAAAAATGGCAAAATACAAACCGACAGAATTCATGGCAGAAGATTCAAGGTACGATAAAAAATCAGCAGATTACGCTGTAAATTTTATCGAATGCCTTAGTCATACCAAAGGAACATGGGCAGGAAAAAAGTTTGAATTGCTGGACTGGCAGGAACAGATTATCCGTGACCTTTTTGGTATTTTAAAACCGAACGGATATCGTCAGTTTAATACTGCGTACATTGAAATTCCCAAGAAAAACGGTAAGCAGCTGGCATTGAATACACCCATACCTACTCCGCACGGTTTTACAACAATGGCTGATATTCAGATTGGTGATGAATTGTTTGATGAGAAAGGTAACATCTGCCATGTTATTGCAAAAAGTCCTGTTGATTATGAAGAGCAAGGATACAAGATAAGATTTAAGGACGGAGAAACCATAGTTGCAGGAGCACGGCATTTGTGGACAGGCGAGCTTACAAATGGGAAAGTCAGAAAAACTAGCATTTCAACTGAAGATTTATATAATCGTTCCTGTGATTCCTGTGGATGTTATCGTTTCCGTATTCACATTGCAGATGCTATGAACATCGCTGAAAAAGAACTGCCTGTTGATCCATATCTTATGGGATATTGGTTAGGCAATGGAAATGCTGTTAAGCCGGAACTTACCATTCAAACTTGTGATATACCGGAAGTTTTAGATAGGATATGGCCATATCATAAGTTGAAAAGAAGATGGAAGAATACAGGTGATTCTGAGATATGTCCGGTCCCTGACTTGAAAGCTGTGCTGTTAAAATCATTCCACGATAAGAAAATACCAATAGAATATCTTCGTGCCTCTGTTTCACAGAGATTTTCTTTATTACAGGGACTTATGGATTCTGACGGAGCAATCAGCAATGTGCGGGGACAGGCAATCTATACTTCTACAGAAAAGGCACTTGCCGAAAGTGTGAGTGAATTGTTATGGAGCCTTGGTATCAAAAATGCAATCACTACCGCTGTTTCAACACAGAGAATTGACCGGACAAAGCCGAGCCGTGAATGTGGAAGAGTTGAAACAGGTGAAACTTTATACTATGTAAAATTTACAGCCTTTAATGATGTTCCTGTTGCAGGGCTGAAAAGAAAAATGAAAAATGCTGTAAAGAGAAATCCAGGATCACGCAGTCATTTCCGATATATTGATTCCATTGAGAAAATTGAAAATCCCGGAATGCAGTGCATTCAGGTTGATAGCCCATCGCATCTTTATTGTGTAGGACATTCATTTTTACCGACGCACAACAGTGAACTGGCGGCCGCCGTTGCGCTACTACTCACCTGTGGTGATGGTGAAGAACGAGCCGAGGTTTACGGCTGCGCCGCTGACCGACAGCAAGCCGCCATTGTATTTGATGTTGCAGCAGATATGGTGCGAATGTGTCCCGCACTGAATAAGCGTGTAAAAATTCTGACCTCACAAAAGCGTATCGTGTACATTCCAACTAACAGCTTTTATCAGGTACTTTCAGCTGAGGCTTACTCAAAACACGGATTCAACATTCACGGAGTTGTCTTTGATGAATTGCATACACAGCCAAACAGAAAACTTTTTGATGTAATGACCAAGGGCTCTGGTGATGCAAGAATGCAGCCACTTTATTTCCTTATCACCACGGCAGGAACAGACACCAACAGCATCTGCTATGAAGTACACCAAAAGGCAAAAGATATTATTGAGGGCAGAAAACATGACCCAACTTTTTATCCGGTAATTTATGGTGCAGATGAATCTGAGGACTGGACTGACCCGAAAGTATGGAAGAAAGCAAATCCAAGCCTTGACAAGACTATCGGAATGGATAAGGTTGTAGCTGCGTGTAATTCAGCAAAGGAAACTCCCGGCGAGGAGAACGCTTTCAGGCAACTCCGTCTGAATCAATGGGTAAAACAAGCTGTTCGCTGGATGCCTATGGAGAAATGGGATAAATGCAAAGTAGCGTTTGATGAAGATGACCTTGCAGGACGTGTCTGCTACGGTGGTCTTGACCTTTCCTCTACAACTGACATTACGGCATTCGTTCTTGTTTTTCCACCAACAGAGGATGATGAGCATTACTACGTTCTGCCTTACTTCTGGTTACCGGAAGAAACACTGCCTCTCCGTGTAAGGCGTGACCACGTTCCATATGATATTTGGGAACGGCAGGGTTACCTGAAAACTACTGAGGGCAACGTTGTCCACTACGGCTTTATCGAAAACTTCATCGATGAACTGGGACAGAAATTCAACATCAAAGAAATTGCATTTGATAGATGGGGTGCCGTGCAGATGTCGCAGAACCTTGATGGTCTTGGCTTTACAATGGTTCAGTTCGGGCAGGGTTACAAGGATATGTCACCGCCTACAAAAGAACTGATGAAACTGACCCTTGAACAGACCCTTGCTCATAACGGTCACCCGGTTCTACGGTGGATGATGGACAATATTTTCATAAGGCGTGACCCTGCCGGAAATATAAAGCCGGACAAAGAAAAATCCACAGAGAAAATTGACGGTGCTGTTGCCATGATTATGGCTCTCGACCGTGCAATTCGCTGTGGATGTGTTTCTGATGAGTCTGTTTATGATTCGAGGGAGATGCTGATTTTGTAGTTGTGGTTATCCTATAAACTGGAATTTAAACGTCATGCTGCTAAGAAATACGTATCATTCAAAAGGATATTTTATGCCCCACAAATCACGAAGATAATCCATCTGTCTCATAATTTCAAGGGTTTCAGAATGCGGCATATCCTTACATTCAGATTCACCATTCATAATTGCATCATGGCAAGCCATAAGCTCATATTCATATCCGTTTATCTGTGACGGAGAAAAAATTTCTTTTACCATTTCATGGTCAGAATTATAAACACGTATTATTTCAGGATTATTTATATTCTGTACAGTGATATATCCCTTTGTTCCATAAATCACACCATTTCTGTCACCTGGAGTTCTAATTGAACTGAAAAGACTTGCAAAACTGCCATTTTCATATTCTATGGATACAGATTCCTGAGCATCAACTCCTGTTTCGAGTTTAATGCAGTTGCCGTTAAGTGATTTGATTTTGTTTCCAAAAATCATTGATGAAAAATTCAGAGGATATATCCCTAAGTCAAGCAAAGTTCCTCCTGCAAGTGATGGATCTCGTAGACGTTTTATATTCTCAATTGGATAGCATAGGCTTGCAGTAACAGAAATTGCATCGCCAATTATTCTACTTTCAATAAGTTCATTTAAAATATATCTGCTCGGCATATATCGTGTCCATATTGCTTCGGCTGCAAGCAATTTTTTTGATTTTGAAATATCAAGAATTTCCTTTGCCTGAAAATAATTTGCTGTAAAAGCTTTTTCAACAAGTATATTTTTACCAGCATTTAAACACATCAATGCCTGTTCATAATGAAATGAATGAGGCGTGGCTATATAAACCAAATCTATATTTTCATCATCAAGCAAATCTTTATATGAACCATATGATTTTTCAAATCTCCATTTTTTAGCAAACCTTGTTGCATTTTCAATACTTCTTGAAGCCGCTGCGTATGGTTTATAATTATCATCAAGACCACTTATAGCAGCAGCCATCTTTTCAGCAATATGACCTATTCCAAGTATAGCAATGTTCATCTTAATTCCTCCCTAAAATCAAATTCCGATTTGTAGAGCAACCGCTCTACATTCTGTTTAGCATATTATACCACACCCATACCTTCAAAGTCAACTGAAAGGAGCTGATTTCTATGGGTATTTTCACAGGACTATTCAAGTCCAGAGATAAGCCACAGAACAGTTACGACAGCCCGTCCTATACATATTTCTTCGGACGAGCCAACAGCGGTAAACGTGTCACCGACAGAACAGCCTTACAGCATATTGCGGTTTATGCCTGCGTGAGAGTGCTGTCGGAGGCAATCGCACAATTACCGCTTCATGTGTACAAATACAACGATAAAGGAAAAGAGCGAGTGCCAAATCACCCGCTTTACTTTTTGCTTCACGACCAGCCTAATCCTGAAATGACATCATTTGTATTCCGTGAAACACTGATGAGCCATCTGCTGATTTACGGCAATGCCTATGCACAGATTATCCGAAACGGCAGAGGTGATGTTATCGGACTGTATCCATTGATGCCCGACAAGATGAAAGTAGACCGTGACGATAAAAACCGCTTGATATATATTTACAGCCGTTATGATGAGCAGAATCCGAATATGAAAGAACAAGGTGACATTGTTCTCTACGCCGACGAAGTACTGCATATTCCAGGACTTGGATTTGATGGATTGGTAGGATATTCTCCGATTGCACTTGCTAAAAATGCAATCGGTATTTCTATAGCCTGCGAGGAGTATGGTGCGTCATTTTTCGGAAACGGAGCATCTCCAAGCGGTGTACTTGAACACCCAGGAGTTATAAAAAATCCGGAGCGTGTGCGTGACGCATGGCAGAGAGCCTATGGCGGCAGAAACGCCCACAAGGTTGCAGTCCTCGAAGAAGGCATGAAATTTACTCCCATTGCAATTCCGAATAATGAGGCTCAGTTCCTTGAAACCAGAAAGTTTCAGATTGAAGAAATCGCAAGGCTATACAGAGTACCTCTCCATATGATTGGCGACCTTGACCATGCCACATTTTCAAATGTTGAACACCTGTCACTTGATTTCGTGAAATACAGCCTTGACCCCTGGATTGTACGTTGGGAACAGGGACTTATGAAAGCATTGCTTACAGATTCTGAAAAAGGACAGTATTTCATTAAATTCAATGTTGACGGATTACTTCGTGGTGATTATGCTTCCAGAATGCAGGGCTATGCCACAGCACGTCAGAACGGCTGGATGTCGGCGAATGACATCCGAGAACTTGAAGATATGAATATGATTCCTGACGAAGAAGGCGGCGACTTGTACCTCTGTAATGGTTCGTTTACAAAACTTTCTGAAGCTGGGGCGGCTTATGAACAGAAGGGCGGTGAAAACAGCAATGAAACATCAGATAAGTGAGCTTTATCAGATGCAGTCCCTGCCCCTTGATATTAAAATACGAATGACAGAAAATCGCATACGGGATTGGTATAATCATTACGGCGGTGATATATACTGCAGTTTCTCAGGCGGAAAGGATTCTGTAGTGCTGCGTGACATTATCAGCAAAACTCCAGGCGTATATGACATTCCGTCAGTCTTTTGTGATACCGGACTTGAATATCCCGAAATCAAAGCCTTTGTTAAAAGCTGTGAAAATGTAACGATTATACGCCCGAAGATGACCTTTCGACAGGTTATCGAAAAATATGGTTATCCTGTCATTTCAAAAGAAGTGGCAAGGCGTGTGCAGTATGCGAAGAAAGCAATTGCTGAAGGACGTGAGGAATCACACGGAGATTACAAAAAGCTGTGCGGTCTTGCAGTTGATAAGAATGGTCAGAAAAGTCAGTATAACTGTGAAAAATGGAAGTACCTACTTGACGCACCTTTTAACTGTTCTTCCGAATGCTGCACTGTTATGAAGAAAAATCCCATGAAACAGTATGAAAAAGAAACAGGCAGGGTTCCTATTGTAGCAACAATGGCTTGTGAAAGTCGTCTCCGAAAAGAACAGTGGCTGATTCATGGCTGCAATGCTTTTGATGCAAAGCGTCCTCGCTCACAGCCTATGTCATTCTGGACAGAACAGGACGTTCTACAATATATTTACACTTACAAAATCCCATACGCCAAAGAGGTATATGGCGATATTTACATAGATGAAAATGGAAAATACAAAACCACAGGCGCAGACCGAACAGGCTGCGTTTTTTGTATGTTTGGCTGTCATCTTGAAAAAGAGCCGAACCGTTTTCAGAAACTGGCGGCAACCCACCCGAAACTGTATAACTATTGTATAGGCGGAGGAACAGATGAAAGCGGCGTGTGGCTTCCGGATAACAAAGGTCTGGGACTTGGAAAGGTTCTGGACTATATTGGCGTAAATTACAAAAAGGAGGAAACCCCAAATGGAGAAATTCTGGAACTGGATAAAGAATGAGGATACAGGAGAAACGGAACTTTATTTTGAAGGTCCTATCTCTGACAGTACCTGGTACGGAGACGAGATCACACCGGGACTATTTAAAGATGAATTAAGCAAGCACCCCGGTAATCTGACAGTCTGGCTCTGCTCGCCAGGCGGCGATGTGTTCGCAGCAAGTCAGATATATACAATGCTCAGAAATCACAAAGGAAAGATTACCGTGAAAATCGACAGCCTTGCGGCATCTGCAGCATCAGTTGTTGCTATGGCAGGTGATGAAACATTTATCTCACCTACAGGTATGCTTATGGTGCATAATCCCAGTACAATTGCAATGGGAAATAAGGCTGAAATGGAGAAAGTTATTACTCTTCTTGATGAAGTAAAGGAATCTATCATCAATGCCTATGAAGAAAAAACACATCTCAGCAGAAATAAAATTGCAAAGATGATGGATGATGAAACCTGGCTTAACGCAAAAAAGGCGCTTCAGCTTGGGTTTGTTGATGGTATTCTTTTTACAGACAAGAAAGATGAGCCACAGGCTGAACCCGATGAGGAGGAAGAAAACGATGAGCCATTGAAAACAGAACCTACAGAAGAACCAGATGAAAATGAGAAAGAACAGAAACCGGACAAGCAAAGAAAAACTCCCGATTCTATGATTTATTCTCCCTCAAAAACTACTGCATCACTGATGCAGAAAATATCCGCATCTGCACAGCAAGGTGTGCCCATAAATCAGCTGGATAAACGTCTGGCATTACTGAAATAACAAGGAGGAATTTTTTATGACTATTAAAGAACTGAGAGAAAAAAGAGCAAAGGCTTGGGACGATGCAAGAGACTTTCTTGACTCCAAGCGTAACGACAGTGGCCTGCTTTCCGAAGAGGACAGCAAAACTTATGATGATATGGAACAGCAGATTGTGGCTTACGGCAAGGAAATTGAACGTCTTGAACGACAGGAAAAACTTAGCCGAGAGATGAATGCTGCAACGTCTGTACCTCTTGTATCTGCTCCCGGCGCACATACAGAACAGACAGAAAAGACCGGCACTGCATCGGACAGCTACAGCAAAGCTTTCTGGAACAATATCCGCAACCGTAATTTCATTGATGTTCGTAATGATTTACAGATCGGCACTGACTCCGAGGGTGGTTATCTCTGTCCCGATGAATTTGAGAAAAAGTTGATTGACTCACTTGAAGAGGAAAATGTTTTCCGTCCTCTTGCCACAAAAATTCAGACTTCCAGCGGCGACAGAAAAATTCCGGTTATTACCCAGAAGGGCGAGGCATGTTGGATGGAGGAGGAAGAAGCATACACCCTCTCCGATGATGCTTTCGGTCAGATTGCACTTTCTGCATACAAGGTGGGAACTGCTATCAAGATTTCCGAGGAGCTTCTGAACGATTCTGTTTTTGACCTGCCCAGTTACATTGCTAAGGAATTTGCCCGCAGAATCGGCACCAAGGAGGAAGATGCATTCCTTATCGGTGACGGCAAGGGCAAACCTACCGGTATTTTTGCCGCAACAGGCGGTGCGGAGAACGGTGCGACTTCAGCCGGGGCAGCTATCACTTTTGACGATATGATGGAACTTTTCTATTCTCTGAAAAGTCCATATCGCAAAAAGGCTGTATGGTTGCTGAACGAGCAGACATTGAAAGCACTCCGCAAGATTAAGGATAATAACGGAAATTATTTGTGGCAGCCTTCCGTTTCACAGGGCATTCCCGATACTATTCTGAACAGACCTTATGTGACCTCTGTGTATGCACCAACACCCGATGCCGGAAATAAGGCTATTGCATTTGGTGACATGAGTTATTACTGGATTGCCGACAGACAGGGACGTTCCCTTAAACGTCTGAATGAGTTGTTTGCAATGAACGGACAGATTGGTTTCCTAGCGTCGCAGCGTGTTGACGGAAAGCTGATTCTCCCAGAAGCTGTAAAGACATTGACTATCAAGGGCACATCCACAACAAAGGCATAATAGCAGAAAGGGGCTGGAGTGGGTGGTAACATTACAAGAGGCAAAAAATTATCTTCGTGTAGATCACTGCGAGGATGACAAGCTGATTCAGGACTTACTTCTGACAGCGAAAAAGCTGTGCATGGACGTAGGCAGAATGGACGAAGAAGAGCTTACACAAAATGAAGATACGGTGCGGACGGCTATGCTGTTCGCACTTGGCTATCTTTATGAAAACCGCAATACAGCGGATTATAAAAAGTTGACGCTAACGCTCCGTTCTATTCTTTTTGCACAGCGTGAGGGGGTAATCTGATGGAAATCGGAAATCTTAATCAGCGAATCACCATTCTGGAGCACAACACGAAAATTGACAGCATCGGCAACCACAAGGCACAGTGGGAGGAATTATTCTCCTGCTGGGCTGCTGTCAATGTAAAATCTTCTTCTGAAACCACAGAAGCGGGCGTGACTAAAGAGGTTATCTCTCTGGAATTTACTGTGCGGCAGACACCGGATACCATGCGTATCAATTCCACAACCCACAAGATTCTGTTCCGTGGGCTGACCTATAACATAGACGGCGTTCTGCCGAATTACAAATCACTGGACTATATGAAAATTGTTGCAGGGACAAGAAAGGCTGGTGATTGCGATGACTTCTGTTGACGATATGGCATCTGAGATCATGAAAGGATTGCAGGAATATGCAGACCTTGCAGATACAGAAATGAAAAAGGCAGTCCGGAAAACTGCTACGGAAGTCAAGAAAGAGATATCTTCCAATGCCCCGAAAGACACTGGTGCTTATTCAAAAAGCTGGACAACGAAAAAGGTCAGTGAGAACAGTCATTCACTTGAAATGACGGTGCATTCCAAAAATCGCTATCAGCTTGCACATTTGCTGGAGCATGGTCATGCCAAACGTGGCGGCGGTCGTGTTGCTGCCCGACCGCATATTGCTCCGGCTGAACAGAACGGTGAAGAATTACTGGAGAATCTTATCAGAAAGGCATTATCATGACCTATGAAGAAATCAACGAAATGATACAGGAAATTGGACTACCCTTTTCTTACCATCATTTTGCCGAGGGAGAAAGTCCGAATCCTCCGTTTCTGCTTTTTCTTTCTCCGGGAGAGCATACATTCGGCGCAGATAATCTGATGTATCACAGTTTTAAGATGCTGGATATCGAATTGTACACCGATGAAAAATCCCCGGAAACGGAAGAGCGTGTGGAGGATATTTTAAGACAGCATCATATTTTTTACAACAAATCTGAGGTATGGATTGAGTCAGAAAAGCTCTATGAAGTACTTTACGAAACGGAGGTTTGATTTATGGCAAAGAAAAGAAACAAGGTGAAATTTGGCTTGTCCAATGTGCATTGGGCAAAGATTATCCAATGGGGCGAAGATTCTGATGGAAACAAGACGGTGCCGGCATATGGCGAATCCGTAAGCCTTCCTGGTGCAGTTTCATTGTCTATTGATGCCAACGGCGGCAACGAAAATTTCTATGCCGACAATGGGGTGTATTACGTCATCAATAACAATTCCGGTTATGAGGGCGATCTCGAAGTGGCGCTTGTTACCACAGAATTTGCCACAGAAATTCTTGGTGAAATTCTGGATAACCATGGTGTGCTTGTAGAACAGAATGATGCAGAACCTGCGCAGTTTGCATTGATGTTTGAGTTCTCCGGTGACAAGCACAAGATTCGTCACGTCCTCTACTGCTGCAGTGCAAGCCGTCCTGCAACAGAAGGGCAGACAACAGAAGATTCTACTGAGGTTAAGACAGAAACACTGTCTCTCACAGCAACGGCACTTCCGACAGGCTTGGTGAAGGCGAAAACCTGTGAAGAAACAGACGAAACCACCTACAACAACTGGTATAAAATGCCGTATAATCCGGATACATCTGTGAAGACCACGACAACAACGACCACAACGAAATCGTAAGGGGTGATTCTATGGCAATCAAGAAAAATATTCTGGTGGACGGGATAGAAGTACCATTTAAGGCAAGCGCTGCAGTGCCAAGATTATACCGTCTGAAATTGGGAAGAGACATTTACAAGGATTTTGCTGCACTACAGAAATCTGTATCCGAAGGTGATACTGATAACTCCGGACTGGACATTGAGAGCCTTGAAGTCTTTGAGAATATCGCCTATATCATGGCAAAACACGCTGACCCTGACAATGTTCCTTCCTCTCCGGATGATTGGCTTGAGAAATTTAACACGTTCAGTATTTATGAAATTCTCCCACAACTGATTGAACTTTGGGGACTGAACATCGAAACGCAGGTGGAATCTAAAAAAAACATCGCCCGATTGACAGAGAAATGACGACACCGCTTTTTCTGTTGCGATGTGTGCAATTAGGTCTGTCAATAGGCGATCTGGAATTGTTGACGATTGGGCTGGTGAATGATATGTTTACCGAACGGGAGAATGATGATGTGAAGTATGATTATAAGGCACAGCAGTCTGACTTCGATCAATTTTAAGTGAAATTCGCAGTAAAACTTGATGTTGACTTTTGCGTAAAAATCGGTTATAATAGAAGTAACCTAAAAGAAAGGGCGTGTTTCTATGCCGACGATTAAACCGATTTCCGATTTAAGAAACTATTCCGCTGTTTTACAGGATGTTGCTTTCGGCGCACCTGTTTATCTGACGAAAAACGGCAGAGGTTGCTATGCAATTGTTGATATCGCTGAACAGGAAGAATATGAAAAGACAAAGGCTGCCCTTCGTCTGATGTGCGAGCTGGAAAAAGGCAGAAAAGCCGGTGAAGAACAGGGATGGCTATCATCCGATGATGTAAGGGAACATTTCAGGAGAAAATCAAATGGCTGAGATACATTATTCCCCGATTGCACTGAATGACCTTGATGAAATCTGGACATATATTTCTCAGAGCCTTTGCAATCCTATTGCTGCACAGAATACGATTGATGGTATCATGAATGCTGTGGATATGCTGGCAGAGCAACCTGAAATGGGTACGCCGCTTTATTTTCTTTCTGGATTGAACAGCGGCTATCGTTATGTCATCCACGGAAACTATATGGCATTTTATCGCACAAACAGAACTGATGTATACATCGACAGAGTCCTCTATGGCAAAAGCGATTATATGCGTGTTCTTTTTAAGGACGAAGAATAAACAATTTCATCATTATAAAAGCATCGCTCCGGCGGTGCTTTTTATATACATTCAAGAGCCGAAACAGGCTCTTTTTTTCATGCCCTCACAGAGGAGGTGAAGTCGCATGGCAAACAGAATCAAGGGCATCACAGTCGAGATCAACGGTGACACCACCAAGCTTTCCAAGGCACTGGAAGGTGTCAACAAAAATATCCGCACTACCCAGACACAGCTGAAAGACGTGGAAAAGCTGCTGAAACTGGATCCAAGTAATACAGAATTACTCTCCCAGAAGCAGAAGCTGTTAGCCGATGCGGTTTCCTCCACAAAAGAAAAACTGGAAACCCTCAAAACTGCGGCAGAACAGGCAAATACAGCCCTTGCAAACGGCGAAATTTCACAGGAACAATACGATGCCCTCCAGCGTGAAATCATCGAAACGGAACAGGAACTGCGGAATCTGCAAACAGAAGCGGATAAAACAAATACAGCATTTGCGAAAATCGGTGCAGCTGGTGAAGTAATGCAGAATGTTGGTGACAAGATTTCCGGTGCAGGTGAAAAACTGCTCCCTGTGACTGCCGGAATCACTGCACTGGGAACCGTTGCGGTCAAAACTGGCGCAGACTTCGATGCTGCCATGAGCAAGGTCGCCGCTGTATCTGGTGCGACTGGTGATGATCTGCAGGCCTTACGAGATAAAGCACGTGAAATGGGTTCCCAGACGAAATTTTCTGCTTCTGAGGCAGCCGAAGCTATGAACTACATGGCAATGGCAGGCTGGAAAACAGAGGATATGCTTTCCGGCATCGAAGGTGTCATGAATCTTGCTGCTGCATCGGGAGAAGATTTAGCCACTACCTCTGATATTGTAACTGACGCATTGACCGCTTTCGGATTGACTGCTGCCGACAGTGCTCATTTTGCTGATGTTCTGGCAGCGGCGAGTTCCAACGCCAACACCAATGTGAGCATGATGGGTGAAACCTTTAAGTACGCTGCCCCGGTTGCTGGTTCTCTTGGCTTTTCTGTAGAAGATACAGCAGAGGCGATCGGTTTGATGGCAAACGCTGGAATCAAGTCCACTCAGGCAGGAACATCATTGCGCTCTATTATGACAGCCCTTGCAGGCGATGTGAAATTCTGCGGTGAATCCATTGGTGAAGTTGAAATTCAAACCACCAACGCAGACGGCAGTATGCGTGAACTATTCGATATTCTGGCTGATTGCAGAGTTGCTTTTGCCGGACTTTCTGAATCAGAACAGGCGTCCGCTGCACAGGCTCTTGTGGGCAAAAATGCAATGTCCGGTTTCCTTGCTCTCATGAACGCTGCTCCTGCGGACATTGACAAGCTATCCGGTGCAATTTCTGACTGTGACGGCACGTCTCTTTCCATGGCAGAAACCATGCAGGACAACCTTGCCGGACAGCTGACCATTCTGAAATCTCAGCTGGAAGAACTGGCGATTTCTTTTTCGGATATTCTGATGCCTGCCATTCGTTCCATTGTTTCCCATATTCAAGGATTGGTGGATAAGCTGAATCAGTTAGACCCGCAAACGAAAGAAACCATTGTGAAAATTGCTCTGGTGGCGGCAACTCTGGGACCCATGCTCATTGTATTGGGAAAAACTATTTCAGGAGTAGGCAGTATTCTGTCTCTTGTATCAAAAGCACCTGCTGCGATTGGTGCAGTCAAAGGCGGAATTACCGCTGTGACTGGTGCTCTAGGCGTTTCTCTGGGAACAATTCTTGCTGTTGTTGCGGCAATTGCGGCTCTTGTAGCGGCATTCATGCACCTATGGAAAACAAATGAGAACTTCAAAAATAACATTCTTGGTATCTGGGAACAAATCAAGAGTACATTTTCCGGTTTGACGCAAGGCATCACCGACCGCATCAATGCGCTTGGATTCAACTTTGAAAGTTTCACCGATATGCTGAAAGCAGCATGGGATGCGTTATGTAATTTGCTTGCCCCTGTGTTTGAGGGCGTATTTCAGAACATTGCAAATATTTTCTCTGAGATATCCGGAATCATTCTGGGACTGCTGGATGTATTTATTGGTCTGTTTACCGGCAACTGGAGTCAGTTGTGGGACGGCATTAAAGGCATATTTACTTCCATCTGGAACTTTATTGTGTCAACGTTTACCAACATTCTGAATACCCTGAAAGGCATTGCCGATGTGGTGCTGGGGTGGTTCGGTACAAGCTGGGATGAGGTATGGACTTCTATCAGGGACTTCTTTGTGAATATCTGGACGAGTATTTCCACGTTTTTTACCGGAATTGTTATGGGTATCCGAGACTTTTTCGTCAACATCTGGACTGGAATCTACACTTTTTTCAGCAATATTTTCAATGCCATCTATACGATCGTTTCCACAGTATTCCAGACCATTTACAACACCATTATGACTGTCTGGAACAGCATTTATGAAACCATTGCACCTCTTCTGGATGCATTCAAGTACCTGTTTGAAACGATATTTCAGGCGATTCAGATTCTTATCGGCATGGCGATGGACTGGATTTCGGAGAAAATTTCCGCTATCTGGAATGCCATTGTTGCCTTTCTTACTCCAATTTTAGAGGGCATTAAGACTACTTTTGAAACCATATGGAACGCTATTAAAAGCGTCATTGATACAGTGCTTGGTGCAATTCAGTCCGTGATAACTTCGGTCTGGAATGCGATTTATGGCTTTTTGAGTCCCATTCTGAACAGCATCAAAAGCGTGGTTTCTTCTGTTTGGGATTCTATTTCCAGCAAGATTTCAAGCATCATGAACACCATCAAATCCACGATTTCCAACATCTGGGACAGCATTAAAAGCGCTGTTTCCACAAAGGTCAGCGGCGTGAAAACTGCCATTCAGGACGGATTTCAGGCGGCGGTTGACTGGATCAAGGGGCTTGCTTCTGATGCGTGGAATTGGGGTGCAGACATTATCAGCGGTATCATTGACGGTATCAAGAGTATGATAAGCAATCTGGCAGATACGGTCACTGGTGTGGCAGACACCATTCGTGATTTCCTGCACTTTTCCGTACCGGACAAAGGTCCGTTGACGGATTACGAAAGCTGGATGCCAGACTTTATGAAAGGTCTGGCTGAGGGTATCAATAAGAGCAAGAAGTATGTGGAAAAGGCGGTCGGTGGTGTTGCTCAGGCAATGCAGCTGACTATGGATTCTGATTTGAATTACAGCTTGAACGGTATCTCCGGTGCGGCTCTGAATAGCAGTTCCGGCGGTACGGTCAACAACTACTACAATAACGACAACAGCCGGACAGTGAATCAGACCAATAATAGTCCGAAGTCGCTGTCACGGCTGGAGATTTATCGGTTGACGAGGAATGCACTGAATACTTAAAAAGGAGCGATTTGAGTCGCTTCTTTTTCTCGGTAAATCAGAAGTTGTGTTTCTGATTATTCAGAATCCACCGTAATGTTTTAAGGTTTCTGCTGCAATTTCGGAACCGACATTCATAGCCTTTTCAATATTATTTTCGAGCATATATGAGCAGACAAATCCGGCGTGATAGCTGTCACCACAACCGGTCGTGTCAATTATGCGTTCAACTTTCACAGCTTGCACTTTGAATTCCTGTCCATTAAAGTATGTAACGCTTCCACGTTCTGCAAGTGACACGTTGAACAGGCAACGGTATTTATTCGATAATTCTTTGAACTTCGGCAGGAGTTCTTCCGAGCCGCTTATCATAAAGAAATCAACATGCGGAGCAAATCGTTCCATATCTGCAAAATCTCTATATATATCAAAATCTACCGCAAGCTTAAAGCCAAGAGTTTCCTTCAGTTCAACTACTTGCGAAAAACACGAAGCCCAGAAATGGACAAAGACTACATCGGACCTTGATAAGATTTTGATTTCATTATCATTCAGTACGATGTTATCGAGAATTTTTCCGTTCCATGAATCATCTTTATAATACCTATCGCCCGATTCTGTAAGGTAAGTCATATTATTTGCAGTCTGATACCTTTCATCAATGCGTATATGGTTTTTATCAATATCAAGCTTTGATATTGAATCCATTATCGCTTCTGCATATTTATCTTTTCCGACAACACCAAGAAGCGTAACATCTATATCCTTAAAGTGCGAGGCATGAGCAGCAAAATTCAATGCTTCTCCTCCCGGTCTGATTATTTCAGTACCGTAAAAAACATCTGCACATATACAAGGAAGTGCAGTCAGCTTAATTTTATTCATTATATCACCTCACAAATTCCGATTTTGCGTAGAGAACCTACGTCTCTGTTGTCTCTATTATACATCATCAAACACAAAATGTAAAGGGGTGCATCCCATGTTTTATACCCTGATTTTAGAAAACCAATCCGGCGAACAGCTAAACCTTACCGCCACCGCCAACCAATACATGACCTCAAAAATTGACGGCTTGAATCCTCCTGCCGGAACAATCAGCACCTCCACTTATGCAGGAATGGATGGCTCATATCTCAACAATGCCTTTATCGAAAAAAGAAATGTGGTTATCTCCTTTCAGATGCGTGGGATTGATATTGAAAAACGTAGACATCTGCTGTATCGTGTAGTCAAGCCGTCCCGATATATCAAGGTTTTCTACAAGACTGCCGGAATAGATGTCTACACCGAGGGCTATGTGGAAACCTGTGAGATCAGCAACTTCGATACCTTCACAAGTGGACAAATCAGCATTATCTGCCCTGACCCATATTGGTACAGCACTTCTGCTGTCTATGCCTACTATAGCCAAGTGACTGGAGCATTTCATTTTCCCTTTCCGGAAAGTGATACTCCTTTTCCTCTGGGCATTTACAGTATCACAGATAACATCATCATACAGAATGACGGCGATGAAACAGGATTCACAATCCGCATAGAAGCCTCTGCTGATGAAACTGTGCCGGAAATTGCGGCAGTTACACCCACAATTTACAATGCTGATACCGGAGAATATCTGCAAATCAAAGGCGAAATCCTGAAAGGAGATGTCATCACGATTACAACTAAAACAGGAAATAAAACAGTCATCCTCACCCGTAACGGTGTGGACAGCAATATCATCAACCGACTGGTATCCGGTTCTACATGGCTTTCTCTGCGTGAGGGCAAAAATACATTTCATGTGCAGGCAGTGCGTGGTGTGAAAAATCTGAAAGTCACGCTGATGCACAGAAATGCGTTTTTGGGGGTGTAAAAAATGCAGATTGAAATTTACGGCTTATCAGCAAACGAAAAGCAGATTTCCGTTGAGCTTATGGCAGTCTGCGACAGTTTTTCTTCTCTGCTATGGGACGTGGAATTTTACCAATGCGGTTCATTTGAAGTGTACATTGCTGCCAATCCACAGAACGTTGAGGTTTTTCAGTTGGGCAGAATTGTAGGACGTGATGATGATAGTGAGCATTTCGGTATTATTGAATCGGTGAAAATTGAAACTGATTCTGAAGACGGCGATTACCTTACTGTTTCGGGCAGATTTCTCACTTGCCTGCTGGAGCGAAGAATTATTTATCCGTCCTTTTCAGCGAACAACACCTACGAGAATGTTGTTCGGGGTGTGTTATCACGGAATGCCATTTCTGCCGGAGTTCGTAATATTCCGGGCCTTTCTATGGGAACAATCAGCGGTATGTGTTGGCAGGGCAAAACAAGACTGCAGGTCAGCTACGATAATCTGATGGAATGGCTGTACACCATCTGTGAAACCATTGGCGGATCAATAAATATCCGCATAGACGGCAATATGCTGAAATGCGATTTGTTTGAAGGAACGGATAGAAGTATTCTTCAGTCTGAAAATCCACATATCGTTTTCTCTGATTCATACAACAATCTGCTTTCATTTTCCTATGCTGCGGATTCTTCCGTTCAGAAGAATTTCGCATATATTTTCGGCAGTGGTGAAGGGAGTGCAAGAAAGCGGACAACATATTATTCCGGTTCAGAGCCAACCTATCTTGACCGCTATGAAGTGTATGTGGACAAGAGGGATTTGTCACAAGATGAAGAAGTCAGCGATGCAGAATATCTGGAGCTATTAAAAGAATCCGGTGCAGAAAATATGGTTTCTCCGGAGACGGCATCTGAATCCACTATTGCCGCATTTTCCACCCAGTATCAGTACAACAAGGATTACTTTGTCGGCGATTATGTAACAGTGGAGCATAAACGTTTTGGCTTGATTCAGCCGAAAATACAGCTGATTGGCATGATCGAAAGTTTTGACCAGAATGGTCGAAGTTTAACACCAACATTCAAAGGAGTATGATTTTATGGCATTTTCATATGGATTTTTCAATGCAAAGAATCTGGACAGGGTGTATACCGCAGAAGATTTCACAAGCTACCTGTCCAGTCTGATCTGCAATGGTATTCTTGATACATACGGAGATAACTTTTCAGTGACCGCAAGTGGTAATTTATCCGTTGTTATCGGCACAGGAAAGGCATGGATTGACGGTCATTATTTCATCAACGACATGGCGTATACCCTTGATCTGCGGCAGTATGTTGATGAATCTCTGAGCCGTTATGTGACCATAGGCATCAGTTGTGATGTGAGTGATTCTGTTCGTGCCTGCAAGCTGGAAGTGAAGTCCGGCACGGCAGCAACTTCTCCGTCTGTTCCTGTTTTTGAAAATACAGATACAAAGACCTATCTGACACTTGCGTCAGTCCGTTTGAACGGCGGTATCACAAGCATTTCCCAGTCCAATGTCAAAGATTATCGCAGTGATGAGAGCAAGTGTGGCTATGTGAAATGTATTCTTGGAAAATGTCGTGTCTCAGAAATGCTGCTGAAAATGGAACAGATAGACACCCTTCTTGCCGCTTATAACAAGCAGATTTCCGACTTACAGTATACTGTGGACTTGCTGCAAACAAAAGTCGATGACCTTACAGGTGATATTGCAGCAACCGGACAGTGCGGTGGAGATATCTACTATGTACTTTACTCCAACGGAAAATTACTTTTGCGTGGCACAGGTGCTATGTATGATTATAATTCAGACAATCATTCTCCATTCAGAGATAATGAAACCATCAAAACCCTTGTTGTTTCCTCCGGCATTACGCATCTTGGAGAGGATGCGTTTATGGACGCAATCAATTTGACATCTGTTACACTGCCGAACAGTCTGACATCTATTGCAGACAGTGCCTTTATGCAAGGCGATGACCGCATCGGATATGTGCATGGATTGACGAACATCGTTATCCCGGACAAGGTGATCACACTTGGTGGCAGTGCTTTCTGGGGTACGGCGATTACATCTATCACTATTCCTGAAAGTATGACTGCAATCGGCAAATATCTTTGCCGTGACTGCTTGAATCTGACAGAAGCACATATAAATGGGACATTGCTCGGAGCATTTATGTTTACCGGCTGTACGAATCTGAAGACCTTGACCATATCGGCAAAGGTAAAGAGCATTGGTGAATGCGCCTTTACTTACTGCAGCAGTCTTGAAAGTATCAGTTTTTACGGTACTACAAGTCAGTGGGACAGCATTATAAAAGGCAGTAACTGGGACGGACTTTCCGGCATGGATGTCAGCCTTTCCGGACTATCCAAAATCCAGTGTACAGACGGACATTTTGATTATGACAGTTCATCCAAGACATGGAATGAGGTGAATGACTGATGCTGAAATTTTTAGTCAGACAGCAGAAAATTGAAATACTGGAGCGAGAAATCATCGCATCCGACCAGATTGCATTTGTCACGCTGAAGTTCACTTTTGATGGCGATTGGAAGAAGTTCCACAAGGTGGTACAGTTTACGCAGTGCGATGAAACTTACAACAGAGTACTCGGAACGGACGGCTTATCTTGCTTACTGCCTGCGGAGCTTCATGCAGGTGTGGTGAAAATGTCGGTGTTCGGTTATGATGCCGAGAATACGGAGGGACTACGTGCAACGACTGTTCCTGTCACGTTGAATATCCGTCAATCCGGATTTGTGGGAGATGATGACAACAGCCCAATTCCTCCAACACCGGATTTGTACACACAGCTCTTGAAGAAAATAAGTGAGAAAGGAAAAGACGGAAAATCAGCGTATGAAATCGCAGTGGAGAATGGATTTGTTGGAACTGAAACAGAGTGGTTGGAAAGCTTGAAAGGTATTGATGGTAAAGACGGTATCAACGGCAAAGATGGTGCCGACGGTGCACCAGGGCAAGACGGCATTGATGGTCAGAATGGTGCAGATGGTCATGACGGAGTCAACGGAATAGATGGAAAATCCGCCTATGAAATTGCTGTTGCAAATGGTTTTATCGGAACAGAATCTGAATGGCTTGAAAGTTTGCAAGGTAAAGATGGCAGAGATGGAGTTGACGGAAAAGACGGTACTGACGGAACAGACGGCAAATCTGCATACATAATTGCGGTAGAGCATGGATTTACTGGAACAGAAACAGAATGGCTTACCTCTCTGAAAGGTGCTGACGGAAAAGATGGCGCAGACGGACAACCGGGAAAGGATGCATCGGAAGTTGACCTGTCCAATTACGCCACCAAAGATGAATTGCAAAAGCTTGAGGAAAATGCTGTTTATCTGGAGAATCTCATCAAGAACTCAATCTCCGTTAGCTATACTGTTTTGTTTGAAGCAAGTGCAGATGCACTGACCAATTACGGCGAAAATATATACACTTATTACAATGACGGTTATCGTTCACTTGCAGGCTTTGCGGAAAGCTATCCGCATTTCTGCTGTGTCGATAATGACTATGCGCTTTACTTTAACCAGACCGATTTCAGCTGGGCTGGAACAGTATTTGTTCTCTGTCTGACACCAGTTGTTCTGACTTCTTCCATGCATTTGATTCTCAGTTATACAGTAGGGGCATCACAAGAAGCTGAGTTTTATCTGGTGAAGAAAACAGATAAGACAGGCTTAGAACTTGCTCAGTATATCTATGAAGAAATACAGGCAGGCAATGCAGTGGAGTTATCATTCAAATGGCTTTATTCCGATACATATATTTCCGTGATGCAGTCACTGGAAAATGTACCGGATGGAGAATATTATCTTGCCTTTAAAGGCACATCGGATAACTCTCATCCGATGATAAGATCAATCAAATTTATGAAAGGGTGATTTTTATGAAAGAATGGATCTGTATGATTGCAGGCATTGTTGGTGGCTTCATCACCACACTGCTTGGCGGCTGGGATTCTGCACTTGTTACTCTTATTGTATTTATGGGGGTGGACTTCTTTACAGGTGTGGTCACTGCAGCTATGGGCAAATCAAAGCACACTGACAGCGGAGGTTTATCCTCAAAAGCGGGCTGGTTTGGACTTGCAAAAAAGGTCTGCACCTTGCTCCTTATTGCTGTTGCAGTGAGAATGGATATTCTGCTCGGTACAACTTACATTCGTGATGCCGTCTGCATTAGCTTTTGCTTGAATGAGCTGCTGTCTATTGTAGAAAATACATCACTTATGGGAGTTCCTTTTCCGCCCGCAATCAAAAAAGCAATCGATGTTCTGCAAACTAAGGTCGGCAGAATAGAAGAGAAAAACGACAAGGAGGACGAATAATATGGCTATCTTAAAACCTGATAAAACAACAACCCTCGGCGGTGTAACCGTCAACGAGTATTTGCTCACAAACCAAAATCCAAATCATATTGATATGCCCTCTGTATCTATGGAGGGCAAAATTATTGGTATTACTGTTCACAACACCGATTGGATTACAACAGTTGCGGGGACGACTCCTGCCGAACAATACACCAGAGCAACGGTCAACGGTAATATGAATGATGTTAGAGTTCACTATTACGTTGACAACACCTGTGCGTGGCAGAATCTCCCTTTAACGCTTGGCGGCTGGCACGCCGCTGACGGAAGTGGTAACGGCAACCGCAGAACCATTGCGATTGAGTGTATTATGTCTTCCGCATACAATGACAAAGACAAAAAGTCAGAGGACAACTGTGCAAGACTGGCAGCAGCATTGCTGAAAAAGTACAATCTTGACATCAACCACCTTTACACCCACACGCACTGGCTGAATGTCCGTGATGGGAAGTCTGGTACTGTGGATTATCTCAATACAGCGAAAAATTCTTACAAGATGTGTCCACTGTACATTCTGCCGCATTGGGCGGAGTTTAAGAAAAAGGTGCAGTCCTACATGAACTCCGGTTCTTCTGCACCTGCAACAACACAGCTTTATCGTGTCCGCAAAACATGGGATGATGCAAAAAGTCAAATTGGTGCATATGCCTCTTTGGAGAATGCGAAAAAGGCGTGTAAGGCAGGTTACAGTGTTTTTGACAATTCGGGTAAGGTGGCATATTCTGTTGTGAAGTCATATGCCAAAGGCACAAAAGTCACGCTGAACAATGTTACCTTGTATTCGTCCAGCACTGCCAAAACCGGTACAAAGAAATCCGGAACATACTATCTCTATGATGGACAGTCAGTAAACAACAGAATGCGTATTACTACAAAGTCTGAGTACTGCGGCAAAACGCCTGTTGGTTCCTATGTTACCGGCTGGGTAAACAAATCGGATATATGACAAAAGGCTGTCGGTTCGGCAGCCTTTCCTTTTTATGGAGGACATTATGACCAACGCAGACAAAACAAATATTACACATCTCCGTGAACGTGGGTTCAGCTACGGAAAAATTGCTGAAATGCTGAATCTGCGTAAAGAAAGCGTTTCTTCCTACTGCAAGCGACACGGTCTTGGAGGCAGAAAAAAATCGTCCACTGAACCAGTGAGTCTCACCGTTTCCTCTTGCCTTTTTTGCGGTGGTATCGTAGAACAAATACCGCATCGAAAAGCAAAGAAATTCTGCTCCGATGCTTGCCGTATGAAATGGTGGAATCTCCATTCTTCACAGATAGAGCGAAAATCAGAACAGACATTTCTCTGCCCGGTCTGTGGCAAACCATTCTCTGCTTATGCAAGTTCCAACCAGAAATATTGTTCCCGAAAATGTTACGGCAAATCCAAGGAGGCTGCTTATGGAAAAAGAAAAATTTCAGAATCTCTTGCAGTATCAGACTATCATGGGATGGGTTCACGACCTGATGAATGACGGCATCATCACCAAAGCTGAGTACGCTAAAATTGATACAAAGATGCACAAAAAATACGGCTTATCTTCGGATAGTATTTTCCGGCTTTCTGCTTGACTTTTCGCCTGCTTTACGGGAATATGGTAGTGCGGAAAGCCCCTATTTTCCGACAAATCTAAGGGAGATGAAACTTCTATGGAACGAATTGTACAACAGGTAGTTTTTGACCAGCCAAAGGAAATCAGGCTGAAACGTACCGCTGCCTATGCCCGTGTTTCAAGTGGAAAGGACGCCATGCTCCATTCCCTTTCAGCGCAGGTCAGCTATTACAATCAGCTGATCCAGAGCAATCCGGACTGGCTGTTCTGCGGCATTTATGCCGATGAAGCTCTGACCGGAACAAAGGACAACCGTGAGAATTTTCAGAAGATGCTTGCGGAATGCAGAGCCGGGAATATTGATCTCATCATCACAAAATCCATTAGCCGTTTTGCTAGAAATACAGTCACACTTCTGGAAACCGTCCGAGAATTGAAAGACATTGGCGTAGACGTATATTTTGAAGAGCAGCATATCCACTCTATGAGTGCAGACGGTGAACTGATGCTTTCTATTTTGGCAAGCTATGCCCAAGAAGAAAGTTACTCTGCCAGCGAGAATCAGAAATGGCGAATTCGCAGAGATTTTGAACAAGGGAAAATTTGCAGCATCCGGATGCTGGGGTATCGCAGAACAAAAAGCGGTAGTCTGGAAATTGTACCAAAGGAAGCGGAAACTGTTCGGATGATTTTTTCAGACTATCTCTCCGGCATGGGAAAACAAGCGATTGCCAACAAGCTGAATGAAATCGGCATAAAAACAGTCAACGGCTGTGAGTGGACAACTGAGGACATTCGACGAACCTTGAAAAATGAAAAGTATGCCGGAAATATGCTGCTGCAAAAGTCATTCCGGGAGAATCACATTACCAAGCGAAAAATTATAAATAACGGTCAGCTGCCGCAGTATTTCGTAGAAGGCAGCCATCCTGCAATCATTGAGCAGCACATTTTTGACGCAGTTCAGGAACATATGAAAAAGCAGCATGAGCAGTTCACTGCTCCGCAATCCACCGTTGCGTCATATCCTTTTACAGGAAAGATTCAGTGCAGTTGCTGTGGAAAAAAATACCGTAGAAAGAAAACGCCTACTGGTATTGTCTGGATCTGTGCTACATACAACACAAAGGGTAAGAAATACTGCCCTACAGCAAAGCAAATCCCGGAAAATACGTTAACTGACCTTTGTTGTAAAATACTTGGAATACAAGAATTTGATGCCGATATATTGGAGCAGCAAATTGATCAAATCCTTGTTCCAAAGCCGAATGAGCTGATTTTCCTTTTTCATGACGGACATACAATTTCAACACACTGGAAAGATCGTTCCCGCTCCGAAAGCTGGACAGAAGAAATGCGACAAAAAGCAAAGGAGGATGCAAGAAAATGCCGACCGTAACCAAAATCCCAGCAAGGTTTAATCCTGAGACACATCTGCCGGAAATGGCCACACACAGACGTCGGGTTGCCGCCTATGCGAGAGTTTCTACAGACTCCGAAGAACAGCAGACATCTTATGAGGCACAGGTGGATTATTACACAAAATACATACAGGGGCGCAGCGACTGGGAATTTGTTTCCGTGTATACCGATGAGGGCATTTCAGCAACCAATACCAAGCATCGTGACGGATTCAATCGTATGGTTGCAGATGCACTGGACGGAAGAATTGATCTGATCGTAACAAAGTCGGTTTCCCGATTCGCAAGAAATACTGTAGATTCTCTGACCACTGTCCGAAAGCTGAAAGAGAAAAATGTAGAGGTATATTTCGAGAAAGAGAACATTTATACACTGGACAGCAAAGGTGAACTTCTCATCACGATCATGTCCAGTCTGGCACAGGAGGAATCCCGCTCTATTTCTGAGAACGTCACATGGGGACAGCGTAAACGCATGGCTGACGGCAAAGTATCACTCCCCTATGCCAGTTTTCTGGGATACAGAAAAGGTGAAGATGGTTTACCGGAAATTGTACCGGAAGAAGCAAAAATTGTCCGTGACATTTACCGATGGTTTATGCAGGGTATGACAACCGGAAAAATTGCAAAACAACTGATGAAACAAAGCATTCCCTCTCCCAGTGGAAAACAGAAATGGTATGCCAGCACTGTTCAGAGCATCCTGACCAATGAAAAATACAAAGGTTCTGCACTGCTGCAAAAGAAATTTACAGTAGACTTTCTCACGAAAAAGCGTAAGGTCAATGAGGGTGAAGTCCCCCAGTATTTTGTGGAGGACAGCCATCCTGCCATTATTCCTCCAGAGGAATTTGAACTGGTACAGGCTGAAATGATCCGGAGAAAATCAGCAGGAAGAGAATACAGTGGCAGCAGTCCGTTTTCCTCCAAAATCATATGCTCCTGCTGCGGCGGATTTTATGGTGCAAAGGTATGGCATTCGGGCAGTAAATACCAGAGAACCATCTGGCAGTGCAATCATAAATTTCAGAACAGCGAAAAATGCACCACGCCCCATTTATATGAGGATGACATCAAGAAAAGATTCCTGACTGCCTGCGAAAAGGTCATGGAGAATTGGGATTTGTTTATTGAGTCCTGTCAACGAGTTATAGAGCTGCTTTCCGACTGCTCCGCCATTGATTCGGAAATGTCGGAGATTCAGGAACAGCTTTTTCAGAATGAGCAGAAAATCCGTGCGCTGATAACGGAAAATATGAGAAATCCCATAAAACTTGACGAGTATACGGAGAAATACAACATTCTTGATGCAGAACGAAACAAAATGAAAAAACAAATGCTGCATCTCCAGAAGCAGAAAGAGAAACGACTTTCCCGAAGAGAATTTCTAAAGGATATGATCAGTGAAGTTGCCGGTGGTAAGCTGGATATTTCATTTTTCAACGAGAGAGCGTGGAAAATTTTGATTCAGAGTGTGACGGTTCTGGAAGATGGAAAGTTGGTTTTTAGATTTCAGAATGATGTGGAGATTACAGTATAAAATGCGCCCCACTGGGCTGCCAGACTGGAGTTGTCTGGTTGCCTGGTGGGGCTGATTTTACGCTTCTCAGTTAGTGCACCCAAACGGCAATAAAAAAACGATAGCTTTACCCTATCGTTTCAGAATTGAAAAAACTGCACAAATTTTTCTGTCTGAATTTGGTGGCTGTCAAGCTATCGTTTCTTTATTCCGCAATTACGGACTTTCGGGCATAAAAATGTACTCTAATTTTTGTATCAAAATTAGAGTACAAATATGGTTGCGGGAGCCAGATTTGAACTGACGACCTTCGGGTTATGAGCAGTTCTGACATAATTCAAAAGTCTCATGTATTACAATCATTTTTCAGTTTCATATGCTGCTTTCGCCGACGAAATGACGACGCAGATACCGACTGCGCAATACAATTACAAAATGATGTACTCTTTCTGTTGTTCCTTGAAAAGTGTTTCCACACAACATGGAAAACCTTTAAATGAACAGCTTTCGATATCTATCAGCGACTGGTGAGAAAAGTGATATGCTTTTTCCCCTGCTTATGAAATTTGAACTCTCTGTCCTCAACTTGTGACAGTATCAAAAGTGATACAGTTCGACGAATGCTCTTAGACAATACAGCTAACTGACACTTTCACTTCGTTTTATAATAAGCAAATTTCCCCATCCCGATAAGAGACAGCATTCCCTCTTCCGTCATCTTAACAAGCAGACGATATGCCTGACCTTCGTTTAGATGCAAAAGCTGCATAACGTCTTTTCTGGTCACTTTGCCTTGATTACTTTTTGCAAACTTTAAAACAAGCTCCGGATAACGAATCCGGTCAATGCCTGTTTGCCGCACATATCCAATCACATTGTTTGCATTCTTATAAAGTAATGCACTTAGAATATAGGCTCTGTTGTTTCCACTTCCATCTGCTTCCACAAGTCCAGATTCCACTAATTTTTCAACAGTAGTACGCACCTTATACTCATTGATATGGATCATATGTGCAAGTTCCCCAAGTTGCAGTCTTCGATTGGATTTTAGAGCATTTAATATCAGTAATGCATTGATAGACAGTGGTCTGCCGATTTTGCTTTGTTCTTCTGCAATCATTTTGATAAACGCCTTATCCGGCAAACTTTTTGGAATAAACAGATTCACCCGATTCGTATTGGATTCTGAATAATCGGGCAATGATTTTCCATAAGAAAGTGATCCTTCAAAAATACGATCAACACCTCGTCCAGTACGTTCTGCAAGACCAATTCGCTTTAATGCATCAGCAAGTGCAGGATTTCTTCCGTGTGGTTCGGCTGTCAATAAATTTTCAATTGTCACACCCTCAATAAATCCACCTGGATTGCTAATTGTCAAGCCATCATCATCCAATAAAATACGAACGCGTCCTAACATCGTATAATCCCGATGGCAAAAAGCATTTACAAGCGCCTCACGAAATGCTCTCTTATCAAAATACGGAATGGAAATGCGAAACAGCCCTTCTTCCATTTCTTCTGTACGATTTCTGGCATCCATATACGATTCTATTTTCTCAAAAGCCGTTAATATAGGCAGTACAAATGATTCATTTACAACCACATCTGTTCCCTGCAATTCTTGAAATGCTGCTTCAGCAGTCGGAACAAGTGTTGAAAGTCGTTCCCTGCGCCCTATCAGTAACATACCGCAATAGGTAGGAACAAAGACACCGTTTTGCTCTATTGCCAAACGAAGCGCAAGATCTAGTTCTGTATCGTCAAGATCAAGCAAATTTTTCTCACCATGATAATTTCGTATAATATTACGAAGATGTTCTCGTTCTACTGGATCTAAATCTGAATATACCGCCTCAGGAACAGGCTGAGCAGAATAGTCTAGCATACACAAAGAAGAAAGACGTGAATTCATTTCGTATGGGTACATCGGTATATTTTCCGGTTCACCATCTGATTTTATGCGTCTTCTCAAGACTTTTCCATTTGAAGCAGCAACAATAGCAGAATACTTCGGAACTGTTATGATCAAATATTTTTTATCCTCTGCATCAATCAGTTCCGTCTGAACTGCAACAGGCGGAATCGTCTTATTGGCGATAAATGCTGCTAACTTGGAAGGATCCTTATGATATGGATGTAATCCTGTAATATCGCCGTTATCTTCTACACCAAGAAAAAATTTACCACCATTAGTATTGGCAAAAGCAACTACGCTTTCGATTATCACATCATCTGATAATTTTTTCAAATCACTTTTGAACTCAATGGTCATATTCTCTCGAAACCCGATGTTCATTTTAACACTCCTTTTACGCTCGGTAAGCGTTAAATTACATTTATTATAGCACAACCGAGCGTTAAAAACAAGTGTTAAGCGGAACTTTTTTTCTTTTCATTTGAAAAAAAGCACGGATTTTCAAAATATTTTTAGAATCTGATTTAACGCTCGACGCGAGCGTTAAACCGAGCGTTAAGATGACTTGACTTCATTTTTCAACGGTCAAAAATAATGGAGTAAAAGCTTTTCTGAGGTTTTGTATCACAAATCCAAAAAAAAGAAACAAAAAACGAATTCTGTAAAAACTTTTTCTGTTGGGGAATACGAACATCATTACATCGCATTTTTCCGATTAGAATAATAAATAATACCACCTATGCCATCACGGCATAAGTGGCATTGTTTTGAAGTAGTGTTTTTATAGTATCGTGGTACAGGTGGTATCTTTTTAACTGATGGGACTTGCTATTCTATCACATAAGAGCCTGTTCAGTATCTTTACACCAAGTTCTAAAAGAAGTATAATAAAAAG
>NZ_DXUU01000034.1 GCF_019417665.1 Ruminococcus sp. | reverse complement strand
CACATCACTTGCCATCTTTTGTATTTGCCGTATGAACCTTGTTTCTGCTTTCATTATCTTCACCCTTCTTTATTTTAGCAGATTTTGGCTCGCTTGGCTAGATGTTAAGTTAATGACATTGTCTTGTTCGCCCCGCCTCGAAAAAGCTGCCGCTTTTTCTCACCACCCTCTCCACAGCGCAAAAGAATGCGCCGGGGTGTTTCGCCGTCTGCGGACGGCGACCAGGGCTTCCGCAGCCCTGGATCTGCGCCAGCTGTGCTCAGCTGGACCAGCTTGCCGTGCAACCTTTTTTGAGATGGTAGAGAAATGAATTTTGGCTAAGACAATGTACTTGCATCAAAATCAGCCCAGCACCAGCTCAATCGCCTTCAATTCATCCTCTGTCAGCGGACTTTGTCCCACGATCTGCAGGCTGTCCAGAAGCTGTTCCGGTCGGGATGCACCCACTAGTACAGTTGTCACAGCTTTTTGCCGCAGGATCCAGCCAAGTGCCAACTGTGCCAGGCTCTGTCCTCGTGCTGCTGCGATTTCCTGAAGCTGTTTCAGCTGCGCCAGTCGTTCTGGTGTCAGCTGCTTTTCACTGAGAAACCGTCCGTCTGTTCGGATGCGGCTGTCTTCAGGGATCACGCCGTGGAGATAGCGGTCAGTCAGCAAGCCCTGTTCCAGTGGACTGTAAATAATAAGTCCTTTTTCCAGATCTGTACAGGCATCCAAGAGTCCGTTTTGTTCCACAGTACGATCCAGCATGGAATAGCGGTTTTGGTTGATGATGAACGGACAGTGCAGTTCTTTTAGAATGGCAGCAGCACGGCGCATGGTCTCACCGTCGTAGTTGGAGAGTCCGACGTAGAGTGCCTTTCCGCTTTGAACTGCCTGTGCCAGTGCGCCCATGGTTTCCTCCAGAGGTGTCTCTGGGTCAGGACGATGGTGGTAGAAGATGTCCACATAGTCCAGCCCAAGCCGCTGCAAGCTCTGATCCAGACTTGCCAGCAGATATTTCCGGCTGCCGAAGTTGCCATAGGGTCCTTGCCACATATCATAGCCTGCTTTGGTGCTGATGACTAGCTCGTCCCGATAGCCGGCAAAGGTGGTTTTCAGGATCTGTCCAAAATTGCGTTCCGCAGCACCTGCCGGTGGACCGTAATTGTTCGCCAAGTCAAAATGGGTGATACCATTGTCGAAAGCAGTGCGGCAGAGGATTTCCATACGATCCAGGCTGTTGGTGTCGCCGAAATTGTGCCATAGTCCCAGGGACAGCAAAGGCAGCTTCAGACCGCTTTTTCCGCAGCGGCGGTATTCCATGGTGTCATAGCGTGTTGGGTTAGGGTTATATGTCATATATATCACGACCTTTTAAATTATTGTAACGTTTCCCAAGATGGTGTACCGCCCACAGATGTCATAGCATAATATAGCAGGATGCGGTAAGCATCATCGGCGTCGATCTGGAGATCCTTCGTGGTATCTGCCGCAGAAAAGGCAGCGTTTTCCGCCAGAAGTGAAGTGCCGTCTGTGAATTTTGCACCCTGTCCTACAGATGCCTTTGCATAGTACATCAATGCCAGGTATGCATCATCTGCATTAATTTTGGTATCATTGTTGATATCGCCTAGGGTATAGGGGATATATTCCAAAGAAATGTCCACTGCACCGTACCATACTCCGTCAACTATCGAAGTGGGTGTAGCAACCCCAGTTACCGTCCGTACGGCAGTTGCCGTGGAAGTGATATTCCAGTCGTACTGCGTTTTGGAAATGTCCAGAGAAAATCCTGGGTCGGGAACCAGCTGTTCCGTCAGAGTGTAGGCGCAGCCGGTGTCTTTTTCGTCCAGTACCGTGATGGTAAAAGAGGAATCATATGCTGCCGTGTCTGGATTATATTCGCAGCTGTCCAGAGAAAAAGCGTATGTACCCTCCTCTTCCAGCAATGTGCTGTAATAGGGAATCGTGCCGTCCAGGGTCTGCTTTTCGATTTTCACACGAATCGCACGGTCACCTTGTACGGTGACGTTCAGTGTGCCGGCGGTGTCGCTTAGATATTCACTTGGCGCAATGGGGATGACAGTTTCTGTATCTTCTGCCCATACTGCCGACGGCAGCACTGAGCCAGTGACCATGGCAGCAGCAATTGCCAGCGCTGTATGGTGCATTGTCTTATTCATGGTGTTTCCCTCCAATAATACAGCTTTCGCTTGATTTGCTTTTTATTATACTTATTTTTGGGGAAAATGTCAAGGGCGGATGTTTTATGGCTGCACAGAACAATTTTATGATAGTGGGATAAAAGTAGGGGCAAACTGTGTTCGCCCAAAAATTCGGACATTACCAAATGGGGGTCATAATATCTTTCTGTTTCTTCTGTTTTTGGAATTGATTGATCAAAAAAGAACTGCTGCACTTTTGATATAAAAAAGAAAATTGGCATTTATGAAAAATGTCGAAAAAAGTCAAAAGCAAGTACTCACTTTTATTATTATTGTCCGATCTATCAAATGCTTTGCTTCACTTTCCATCTAACTTTATTTTTAATGTTTATTTAAAATGTAGTTGACAATTCTCTGGAAAAGTGATAATATAAAAATATAAAGAGTTGAGTGAGTACGCTTTCGTATTTTAATTCGATTCAAATTATTGGATATGAAAGGAACGATGTCCAGATGAAAAATGTTTTAAAAAAATTATCGCTGGTATTTCTTCGATGGCGATAATTGCAGGAGTGGCTAGTGCGATGCCTACGATGTCGGCGAGTGCATATTCATCCACTCGAACAATTGATAACGATTCGATTGCGTCTGGTTACGGAAATTATAATTATGGATTTACATACATTAAAGCAAGTTCTTTGTATAATGGAGATGCTAGGTTGAGCTCCACTAGCGTTTCATCACCAAGATATTGCTGGGATTATCCAACAATGTCATCAAGTGGAAGCACTTGTACAATTAAGGTTCAGGCGTATTTAAATCACGCAAGTTTTACTGATACTGCTGCATATTACGTAGAGTATTCTCCTAATATTAGTCTTCGGATTGGATTTATTAACCAGGAAAAAGCACCAGGAGGATGGTCCGGTATTTCGAGAGTATCAATTCCTCCTGCAAGTGGTACGAGTGGTTTTTCTTCTTCTACAGCGGAAGTAAATCCGTCTGGTGCAAGTGGAAAACAAACTGGGGCAGATGGCTTAAAAGTGACCATGCTTGTCAGCTAAGAGAAGGAGAGGGCTTTATTATGAAAAGAAAAATTATTTCTGCAATTACAATTTCACTAGGTTGTTGCCTGGCGATTACTGGAACCACCTTGGTAAGTGCTTATCATTCTGGTTTGCTTTCTGAACCAGATGAAAAATCAGAATCACAGGCTTCAATTTCATTCCAAGAAGAAGGCGTTTGTGATGACGATGCTCAGAATAATGAAACTTCTTTCCGTTCTTTGAAAATAGCGACTGCACCAGAAATTGCAACAAAAGATGAAATTTACTACATGATGCTGAATAGCATTGATTATTATGATAGCATTTCTGGTACAGTTTATTTTTCATGTGGAGATGATATGCGTATTATTAATTCTGTGCAGTTCCAATGTGTTCTCTCAAATATGAGTGCATACGAACATTATACGCAGTTTTATTCCAATGGTGATATGACATGTACTCTTACAAATGTGACAGAGGAAGTGTCTCTCTTTAGCACAGACGAAATGATTTGGGATAAAGAAATATATTGCAGTGATAGGGCGATGATTGTAGCAGACAATCAAGATGAAACATTTCAAGACGAATCATTCAACGCAATTTCTTTAGAATCTGCTTGTGCAATTGAGAATAGCGAAAGAATTTCAGTAGCAGAGGATGGAGAACCCTGCTATCAATATCGTACCAATCCGACAAATTTACCGGATGCAAGTTTGTGTCTTTTCCCTCAAGAAATGGCGTTCGGATTTCTGACGGAACAGTCTCTTTGGGAGATAGATGGTATTGAAAATCTGAACGGAAGAAACTGTTATCACATTAATGGACATACAACTGAAGATTATGGAAACAAATTGAATGTGGAGACATTTGAGTTTCTTGTAGACTGTAATACTGGAGTGCTTTTGCAGTATATCGGCTATGATTGCGATGGAGAAATAAGCGATTATTTGTATACTGAAGATGTGCAATTCGAAGATGAAGCTGAAACAGTTACAGCCTTTTCAGAAAATATGATAACTGGGTATACAGAAGTAGCACAGTATTAATTTCTGTGACGTTAATTTTATTGATAATTGTACATGATATAACAGACGCCGGTGTCTTCGGATGCCGGCGTTTCTGTGTTTCGCAGCCTTGACATTCCTGTGAGAATCCGGTATAATGAACAAAAATGAATCTGATCAAAGGAAAATTTTTCATAATATCTTTCTGTTTCTTCTGTTTTTGGGATTGATTGATCAAAAAAGAAGATTGGCATTTGCAAAAAATGTCAAAGGTAAATATTCACTTTTATTATTATTGTCTGGGTTGCCAAATGCTTTGTTTAACTTCCTATCCGACTTTAATTTTTGACGTTTATTTAAAATACAGTTGACAATTCCCTTGAGAAGTGATAAAATGAAAATATAAAAAGCTGAGTAAACATCTATTTACATTTTAATTTAAACTGTTAGATACAAGATATTGATGCAGATGATGCTTATGATGTATTAAGAATTGTTGATAAGGCGAAGAAAAAAAGCAAAAGAACTATGTTGACACTATTTTTTTAGATAGTGAACTCGAAAAAAGCAATAGTGATTGGAGCAGAGAATTTCCAAATTTGGTTTGTGCCGCTGTTGCTGATGTGAACCGAACAGAGACGATTGATCAAACAGATGCAAATGAGATTCTGAATTATTATGCGCATAGTTCTGTTGGCAGTGCAAGCGCAAATGCTTATATTGGTACATTGTGTCCTGCAACAATTGTCAGAACTTAAAGGAGGAATTCTTATGAAGAAAAGAAAGGTATTCTCATTTTTGACTGCCGCAGTCATGGCAATGGCTGCACTGCCGATGTCTGCTGTCAGTGCGGAAGGGGAGTTTGCACTGGGCGATGTGGATATGGATGGGATCATTACTGGTCACGATTCTGCCATGATTTCCCGGATGCTAAATATTGATCCAGATATGCTGACAGAAGAACAGATGAAACTTGCTGATGTCAATGAGGATGGTACAGTAGACCAGACTGACCTGGAATGGATTCATGAAAATGAGGTTTATGAGATTCATGACCTGTATAAGACTGGTGGATCGATCAGCATAGGTTGTGATGCTGCATACATGGCACTTTGCTATTATGCAAGAAAGTCAGTAGGAGATCCGATTGAGGTGGTAAAGGAAGATGCGCCAAAATCGCATCCCGAGCTTGCCAACGGCTTCTTTATGTATGGAAGTGCAGAGTATGTATCGCAGAAGTATCTGGAATTTTATACCTCGCAAGGATATACAACAGTTGCAATAGATGAGATCGACAAGGAAGAAGATCCGGATTTCTGGAATATGACACATTTCGATAGCGATACTGATTCCATCAGCGAACTAAATTACAATCTCATTGATTGTAATGGAGATGGAGAAGTGGATGGTGATGACGCCTATGCCGCTCTTGTTTCTTTTGCAAGAACACAAGTGGGGAAAGATAAGTATTTTGAAGAAGGCCGCTACGATTTGGATGCAGATTGGGCTGCGGCTTATCAACAAGAAATGACGTATATAGAAGAATGAATCAATTCGCTACATTGCAGGACATTTGTACAATGATATAACAGACGCCGGTGTCTTTGGATGCCGGCGTTTCTGTGTCTCGCAGTCTTGACATTCCCGTGAGAATCCGGTATAATGAACAAAAATGAATCTGATCAAAGGAGGATTTTTCATGAAGTCCATTTATACTTGTCCGCATTGCGGTGCAAAGTCTTTTAATCCCTGGAAAAAAGCATTTGCCGGGGGACTGCATACCAAGGGAAAGGTCTGTTTGAATTGCGGTCAGCACTGTGTCAACGGAACTGCCTCAATGGTTTTTTCTGCGGTGGTGTACATTGCTGCCCTGATCATTGTGCTGTATATTTATTTTAAAGGGAATTCTGTCTGGGACTATGCTTTTATGCTGGGTGCGGTTGCGGTAGCTTATGTGCTTTCACGGCTTTTTGATGCCTTTTTCGGACCGCTGGTGAAACCCATTCGAAATGACGTGCAGAGCTGATGCAAGCTGGATTGTATGTGCATGTGCCTTTTTGTGTACGGAAATGTCCCTATTGTAATTTTTATTCCGTGCCGGCAAAACCAGAGCTGCTGGAAACCTATACTGAAGCTGTCTGCCGCAATCTGCGGGCTTATGGGACGGATGCTGCCATGGATACGGTATATTTCGGCGGCGGTACACCGTCGCTGTTGTCCTCGGAACAGATCGGGCGTATTCTGGATACGGCAGCAGAACAGTTTTCTCTGTCTGCACATGCCGAAGTGACACTGGAGGCAAATCCTGCCACAGTCACACGGGAACAGCTGCAACAGCTGCGGAGGCAGGGCGTCAATCGTCTTTCTCTGGGGGTGCAGTCTTTGGATGCCGGGCAATTACAGCGATTGGGACGGCTGCATACGGCGCAAGAAGCCATAGAAACGGTGGAATTAGCGGTGGCAGTGGGATTCGAAAATATTTCTTGTGACCTGATGCTGGCGCTGCCGGGACAGACGGCGGCGGAGTTGGAACAGACGATCCAACAGTTAACGGCATTGCCAATTGTCCATGTGTCGGCATATTTATTAAAGGTAGAACCGGGCACACCCTTTGCCTTGCAGCACGTGGCAGAAAGCTGTCCTGATGAGGACATGGCAGCGGATCTCTATCTGCAAACCGTGGCGCAGCTGGAGCAGGCAGGCTTTTTGCAGTACGAGATCTCCAACTTTGCAAAACCTGGCTTTGAGAGCCGGCATAACTGCAAATACTGGCATTGTGAACCTTATCTGGGCATCGGCCCCTCGGCGCATTCCTGCTGGAATGGTGCCAGATTTGCCGTGCCACCGTCGGTAGAGATATTTTTGCAGGCACCCGTGCAGGAGACAGAACTGGAAGATGCCGAGCCTTGTACCCGGGAGGAACAGATCATGCTGGGGATGCGTCTGACAGAGGGTGTTCCGGCAGTATGGCTGGAGGAGAAAATGCCATTGGTAGAACGATTCTGCCAGGCGGGCTTTCTGAGAAAAAGGGGAAACCGTATTGCTTTTACACCGAAAGGATTTCTGGTGTCCAATACGATTCTGGCGGAGTTACTATAGCGTTTGCGGTATAGTAGGGGCGAACTTTGTTCGCCCGTTTTGCTTTCCAGAAATCTCTCCATAGAATTTTTCCAAAAAAGCTTGTAATTCCCCGAAAAATATAGTATAATAAAAGTGTATATTAATTTGAAAAGGAGTTTTTACGATTATGTATCAGAATATGATGGACACCATTGGATTTGTTTCACAGGCTGACCCGGAGATTGGTGCAGTGATGCAGGAAGAACTGGGACGTCAGCGCCGCAATCTGGAGCTGATTGCCAGCGAAAACTTGGTCTCTCCGGCAGTTATGGCAGCGATGGGTTCTGTACTCACCAATAAGTACGCTGAAGGTCTGCCGCACAAGCGGTATTACGGCGGCTGTGAGTATGTGGACGTGGTAGAGGAAATTGCCATTGAACGTGCCAAGAAGCTGTTCGGTGCAAACTTCGCCAATGTACAGCCCCACTCAGGCGCACAGGCAAATACCGCTGTATACTTTGCACTGCTCCAGCCGGGCGATACGGTTATGGGCATGAGCCTGGCGCACGGCGGTCACCTGACCCATGGTTCTCCCGTGAACATTTCCGGTAAGTATTTTAACTTCGTTCCCTATGAACTGGGTGACGATGAGTTCATCGACTACGACAGAGCACAGGCTCTGGCTGAGGAAGTAAAGCCGAAGCTGATCGTTGCCGGCGCAAGTGCATATCCTCGTATCATTGATTTTGAGCGTTTGTCTAAGATCGCAAAGTCTGTGGGTGCTTATCTTATGGTAGATATGGCACACATTGCTGGTCTGGTTGCAGCTGGTGTACATCCCTCTCCTGTTCCCTATGCGGACATTACGACTACCACCACCCATAAGACTCTCCGTGGTCCGAGAGGCGGTCTGATCCTGACCAATGACGAAGAACTGGCAAAGAAGATCAACAAGGCAGTGTTCCCAGGCACACAGGGCGGCCCGTTGATGCACGTCATTGCTGCAAAGGCAGTCTGCTTCGGCGAGGCTCTGAAGCCGGAGTTCAAGACCTATGGTGAAACCGTTGTTGCCAACGCTGCTGCACTGGCAGACGGCTTGGTAAAGCGTGGTTTCCGTCTTGTTTCCGGCGGTACGGACAACCACCTCATGCTGGTAGATCTGCGTCCGTTCGGCGATCTGACCGGTAAGGAATTTGAGCACCGTCTGGACGAAGTGTTCATCACTGTCAATAAGAATGCTATCCCCAACGATCCTCAGAAGCCTTTTGTTACCAGCGGTATCCGTGTGGGTACACCGGCAGTTACCACTCGTGGTCTGAAGCCGGCTGATATGGAAGTGATCGCTGAAGCAATGTATCTGGCTGCTTCTGATTTTGAGAACAAGGCGGACGAGATTCGTGCAAGCGTCAATGCACTGTGCGAGAAATATCCGCTGTATCAGTAAGCGATGCATACACCTCTTGCCGATGCCATTCGTCCCCATACGCTGGATGATGTTGTCGGACAGCGCCAGCTGTTAGCACCTGGGAAACCCCTGCGGCGGATCATCGAAAGCGGAAAAGTGCCCAATATGATCTTTTACGGGCCCTCCGGCGTGGGGAAAACCACCGTTGCCAGGATCATTGCAGACAGCACTTCCATGACGCTTCATAAGCTCAACGGAACATCCGCTTCTACGGCAGATATTCGTGATGTAGTGGCAGAGGTGGGGACCTTTTCCGGCATGAATGGCATATTGCTCTATTTGGACGAAATTCAGTATTTCAACAAAAAGCAGCAGCAGCTTCTGCTGGAATATATGGAAAACGGGCAAATTACCCTTATTGCATCCACCACAGAAAATCCTTATTTTGCGGTGTATAATGCACTCATTAGCCGTTCAACGGTGTTTGAGTTCAAGCCAGTGCCGCCGGAAGAATTGGAACGTGCTGTGGCGAGAGGCTTTCACTGTATGGAAGAGCAGCTGGAGGAAGAGATTCACTTGGCAGAGGGTGTCTGTGGCTGGATCGCATGCGGCTGCGGCGGTGACGTGCGTAAAGCTATGAACACCGTGGAACTCATTGTGCTTTCCGGAGAACATACAGACAGCGGAATTGTGATTTCTGAGGAACTGGCAAAGGAACTGACTCAACGCAGCAATATGCGCTATGACAGGGACAATGATCAGCACTATGATTTGTTGTCTGCACTGCAAAAATCCATCCGTGGCTCTGATGAAAATGCTGCTCTGCACTATGCGGCACGGCTTTTGAAAGCAGATGACTTGCTGTCGGTCTGTCGGCGGCTTCTTGTCATTGCCGCTGAGGATGTGGGTCTTGCTTATCCTCAGGCAATCGTTATTACAAAAGCTTGTGTGGACAGCGCTTTGCAGCTAGGGCTGCCCGAAGCTCGTATTCCTATTGGGGAGGCCGTTGTACTCCTTGCCACGTCGCCAAAGTCTAACAGTGCCTACGAAGCAATGGATCGGGCGATGGCGGATGTGGAAGAATACGGTGCACCAGATTTCCCCAGACATTTGCAAAATAAACACTTCGATGGTGCTGAAGCGTCTGTACGTGGACAGCACTATCGCTATCCCCATGACTATCCCAATCACTATGTCAAGCAGCAGTATCTGCCGGATGTCCTGAAAGATAAAGTCTACTATACCTTCGGGGATAATCGGCAGGAACAGGCTGCTGCGGCTTATCGGGAAAAGATTTTACGGGAGGATGAGACCTGATGGGAGGGTGCAGTCTGGCGCATCAGGTTGGCACACAAGTATTCCAGTGCCACATCGTATAACCCGGAGGGACGTATTTCTCGGCCGACCAGATCGTTTGCAAAGACAATGGTCTGCTCCAGGTCTTCGGAAAAGTCAGCGATACTATGAATCTCGCCGCTGCGCATGTCCTCCAATGTAACACCATATGTTGGTGTTTCTGTCTTTCCCTGTACAACACTTCCGGCAGTGACACGGTAGATCACACGGTTGCTGCCATAGACTTCCATGTATACGATGGCGTTTGTTGGATGGTGGGATTGTTGTCGTTTTGCTTGCATCATCATTGAGACCCCTTTTCATAAATTCTTCTATTTGTTTCGATGGGATAAGATAAGCATAGCACATTTTCAGCAAAATGAAAAGGCTGAAAAACCACGTATTTTGTCTGGATTCCATGCTTTTCCACGAAGAAGGGAATCTGCGTCATAAATGTGCCGTAATACGTTAAAAAACGACAAGACTCTTGTGATTTTGCCGATTCTGTAGTAGTTTCATACAGAAATCTTTGGCGGAAATGCGACTAGACGAAACCATAGGATGTTGCTATAATAGAGAAACATGAATTTCAGTGAAACGTACGCCGCTGACGGACAGAGAAGCCCCCACGGATACGCTTCGAAAGGAGTTTCTCTATGACAAAGGATATGACAGTGGGCAGCCCTCTTGGTCTGATTCTGCGGTTCTGCGGCCCTATGGTATTTGGAAACATTTTACAGCAGCTGTACAGTATGGTGGATACGGTAATTGTCGGACGTTATCTGGGTTCCGATGCACTGGCAGGTGTCGGTGCAACTGGTGCCATCAGCTTTCTTGTGGTGGGTTTTGCCACGGGGATTTGTACTGGTCTCTCCATTCCGGTGGCACAGGCATTCGGTGCTGGTGACCACAGGAGTATGCGCAAGTATATTGCAAATGCTTATTATCTGAGCGGTATCATTGCAGTGTTGCTTACGATAGTGACGATGTTCGCCACAGGTGCCATTCTCCACTGGATGAAAACACCATCTGATATATACCAGTACGCCTATGATTATATCATTGTGATCTTTGGCGGTATTATCACCTCAGTGATCTACAATCTGCTGGCGGCAATGCTGCGGGCAGTGGGTGACAGCAAGTCTCCTATTTTGTTTTTGGCAGTGGCGTCTATTCTGAATATCATTTTGGATCTGATTTTCCTGATCGTTCTGAAGACCGGCGTTGCTGGCGCAGGCTATGCAACGGTCATTTCTCAGGGTGTTTCGGGTATCCTTTGTCTGTTTTATCTGTACCGGAAATTTGAAGTCATGCGTTTTCAACATGGCGAAATGAAGGTGGAACTGAAGCGCTGCGTGCGGCTGCTTTCCATCGGTCTGCCCATGGCGCTGCAGTTTTCCATCACTGCCATTGGCTCCATTATTCTGCAAACTTCCGTAAATACACTGGGTTCTGTTGCAGTTACCAGCGTTACAGCAGCGCAGAAGATCGCCTCTATTGTGATGGGTCCGCTGGAATCTTTAGGCATCACTATGGCGACATATTGCGGTCAGAATCTCGGTGCCGGTCAGTTCTATCGCATCCGGGATGGTATTCGTATCAGTTTGCGTGTTTCTATGGTGTACTGTGTTTTCTCCATTTTGTTTCTTTGCTTTCTTGGAAAGTATACAGCATATCTGTTTCTCGATCCGTCAGAAACAGAAGTCATTGCGCTGGCAGTGCGGTATATGCGTATAAATGCCATTTTCTTCCCGGTGTTGGGGCTGCTCTTCATCCTGCGGAATTCTCTCCAGGGTATGGGATACAGCTTGATGCCCATGATGGCAGGCGTCAGCGAACTGGCAGCACGTGCACTGGTATGCTTCTTATTTGTACCGGTATTTGGTTATACCGCAGCAGCAATGGCAAGCCCGGTGGCGTGGGTCTTTGCAGATGTGCTGCTGATCTCTGTGTACTTTTTGGATATGCGTAAATTAAAACGTCGGCTGGTTCCGGTGAATCCGGCATAACCGATTTGTCATTCTCCTCCTTAAGCTTAAGAAAGGATAACAGTTATGAAAAAAATAATTTCTATGGTGAGTGCATTTGCACTTACCGCAGCAATGCTTCTGCCGCAGTCGCTGACAGCTTCTGCTGCTGGCACAATGGACACACTGCCATACACTTTGCGATTTGTGCCGGATCGAAATTTTGTTTCCGCAGAAGAAGTGGCAAACGGTGATGTTGTCATTACCGCTTCTGTTTACGTCACTGGAAGTACTGCCAATACTTTCGGGGCAGCTACCGTGAAATTCGACAGCGACAGCAGCCATGTGTATTTTCAGAATATGGTGACTGGCGATAACGGCAGCCGTCTGGACGAGGAAAAGACTTATGAGAGCAGCCGAGGCAGTTTTACTACCAGTCTGGTGCCGTACTGCTTTGGTTCGCTGAGAAATGACCGCTATTCCAGCGGCAGCCCTACTTTTTCCACCCGGGAATTTGCATGTGATCCTATTTTTGGTTCTACGCTGTACAGTACCGGAGATGGCAGCGTAAAATTCAACGCTTCCTATTATGAAGGAATTGACAAGGACGGCGATGGTATTCTGGAGCGAGACGAAGAAAAGGGAAAAGTCAGCAATACTTTTGTGTGTACAGTTACACAGAATGCAGACGGCAGCGGTACTTATTCTTTTGATTATATCGATCAGAAGAGCTTTCTGACGATGCAAATATCTGCAACGATTCCACGGTATGATGCAACATTGCCGGAGGGTTCGCTGATTCCCGACTCCTGCAATAGCGTATTGTGGCTTGCCGGTACATCACAGCTTTCCAGCGGTGCATCTTTCTTCGGCGATACTTCTGATGAATTTCCGCTGTTTCAGGTGGACGTTGTCATTGAACAGGGCACACCCTGCGGCGTTTATAACATTGATTTTATTGATGTGGTAGATCCCACGACTGGTATCCCCTGTCAGCTGACCAGCGCTACGCAGAAAAATTATCCTCTGGAAAAACTGGGAACATCTATTGCTGTAGGTGTAGAGAGTGCAAGTGTCACCAGCACAGAACAGGATGAAGCGGCACTTTATGCTTCTCACGATGCACATACCATTCGGGCAACAGACTTTTCTGATTCCATTCTCGCTGATCTGACCTATTCGGAAATTGATGAGACAACCGGTGCACAGAGAACCGAAGAAAATGTGGACATCACTCGTCTGGTGGACTGTTATAGTGCGACACCGAAACAGCTTTTTGCCAGTCAGGCGGAGAACGGTTATTATTCTTCTTCCAATGCACCGCTTTATTTCAACGGTTCTATACTAACCTGGAAGGAGACAGGTGAATCTGTCACCCAGAAAATTATGATCGGCAAGAAAGGCGACATCAACTACGATGGTAATGTAGATGCGTCCGATGCCTATGAGGCGCTGCTCTACTATGCAAAAAAATCAGTCGGTTCTGACGCAAAACTGTATAGCGGCACTTCCACAGATCCTCATATGGAAGATCTGACCTTCTTCCTTGCGGATATTGACACATGCTCTAAGACAGGAGCAACTGATTCCTGCATGATAAATGGTGATGATGCATATCACATTTTGATGTACTATGCAACCGCATCTGTCGGCGGCAGTGTTTCATGGGATAAGTACATGAAGTAATTTTTAGAGCCTAAAAGAAAAACGCAGGCGTGTGAAGTGACATGCCTGCGTTTTTTTGTATTGTGGGGCTGTATGTAATGGAATCCATTTTTAGATATTATTGTGAATGGGATTCTCCCATGCTTTTTGTAGAGATGAACTTTTTTGTGTAATGACACTAACATGATAATGATTATGATGATGTATGCAATGTTATGGAATAAACTGCAATCAATGCCATATTGTCCACCAGTAATAAGTTGATTGTCATTTTTTGAAACAAAATAGATTGGTCAGTCTGAGATGATCGTTTCGGATGCTGTTACTATAGGAACAATACTTCCGATTCCATTATACAAGGCGTGAATTGTAAAACTTGCCCACACTGTTTTTTCTGATACATACATAATACTAAGAAGGATTCCCATGAGAGTTCCACTGAGGACAAGCTGAATTGCGCTGAGGAAATCCAGTCTGCCATTCATCAGATGGACTGCTCCGAAAAGAAGAGAGGAAACGGTGACCCCAGTGAAAATACCATATCTTTTTGCGATTTGCGTTAAAATAACAACTCGGAATACAATTTCCTCAATCAATGGAGCGATTAAAAAAGTACCCAAGAAAGAAGCTATATTTTGCACAAAGAGGTAAGTATCTATTTTAGGAAATATAAATTTTCCACCAACCAATATGTCTCCGACTGAACATAATACCAGTAAGCCAAAGGCATACCCAAAATACCTCTTGGAAAAAGACGGCGGAAAAGAAACTGCTCTAAATGAATCATGAAAAACTTTTCCTTTGATACATCGAAATCCCACAAGGAATAAAATGAGGTAAATAATTGGCGCAAAAAAATAATGTAAGGGTAAGGCAATGTTGTTTATTTCCCAAGAATCCAACCATATACCGCCGACCATCATACTTACGAGCGTCAAAAGTAAAATGAGAAAAACATCTCGAACGCATAGAAGAAACTTTTTCATTATCATACCTCTTCTTTTTGATATTCCAGAATATCGCCAGGTGTGCATTCCAGCACTTCACAGATTGCAGCAAGGGTAGAAAAGCGGATTGCCGTAACGTGGTTGTTTTTGATTTTTGACAAGTTCACGTTGGAAATTCCCACACGTTCTGCCAGTTCGTTGAGAGAAATTTTTCGTTCGACCATCATGCGGTCCAGTCGCAGAAGGATTTGTCCCATTGAAGTTCGCCTCCTTAAATTAGCCCTTTTGTGTCTTCTTCCAATTTTTCACCATAAGCGAAAACCTGAGTCAAACAGAGAACGAGAATGCCCATAATAATACTGTTAAAATTGACGCTGACTTCTACATAGTCTACACCAGAAACCAACTGGGCAATAATCGTGAAGATTAGTCCCAGAACAGGAATGCCGATGGAAAAAATACCGATCTCACGTACCATGCGAACGATATCCTTTTGAAATGGCGTGCACCCCTTTGAAAACCAGGATTTTCCGTGAGCAGTTTTTACGATCAGGTACACATTTCGGAAGATCATTGCCATAAGTATAAACGTCAAAAATGCCCCGATGGCAAAAATACGAAGAGATGCCATATTGACAGTGCTGTCTGCATTCAACAGGGAAAGGGAAAAGCCATAGGTGGAAACATCACCAGATTCTGCTGCGAATACATTGCCAGTGAGAAATCTGCTCATCCATTCTCTTGAAAAGATAGAGCAAAACAGCAGCACAAGCATACTGGCTGCTCCGACCCAATGCAGGACTTCCAGAGCCTTTGAAACGATAGAAACCACTCGATTGATGTTTTTCATAAGAAATTTCTCCATAAATAAGAATTTGGCTTGTATTCAGCCGGATTTGATGATTCTATTATAGCACAGCTAATATCGTTTTTCAATATTATTTTATCGTATAACGATAAAATCGTGATGTTTTACATAAACAGAAAGACTTTTAAGGAGGGAGTTTGGGTATAATGTATAAAAAATCCTCCCGGAACTGTATGTACAGCAGTCGGAAGGATTTGTATGATATAGCAAATGGTTTCCTTGCAATGATTATAGTGCAGCAATGACCTCAACTTCAACCAGAACGCCCTTTGGCAGATCAGCCACGCCAACGCAGCTTCTTGCAGGTTTTGCATCGCCCAGAGCTTCTGCATAAACTTCGTTGAATGCGCCGAAATCCCGTGCCACGTCTTTGAGGAAGCATGTGGTCTTGACAACCTTGTCAAAGCTTGTTCCAGCAGCTTCCAGAACTGCTTTCAGATTTGCCATGACCTGCTTGGACTGACCGACAATATCAGCAGCTTCTACGGCACCACTTGCTGGATTGATGGCGATCTGACCGGAAGTGTAGAGCATATTGCCGATCTTTACAGCCTGAGAATAGGGGCCGATGGCATCCGGTGCATTTTTGGTATAAATGATTTCCATAGTAAAGACTTCCTTTCGTGGAAATTGAATATGAGAGTCTCCTTCAAAAGGGAGGAGGTATGTGTTAGTCTACGAGATGAAATCCCTCTTTCATCAGTGCGCTGCGGATCTCTTGGATATGGGCATAGTCTCTCGTTTCCATAGTAATACGCAGAAAGCATCCATTGACATCGCTGCCTTCATTGGCACGCTCGTGGTGGATGGAAATGACATTGCCGCCCATATCGGCGATGATCTGAGAAACATCTCGGAGCTGTCCAGGCTTGTCCAGAAGTTCAATGTTCAGCATACAAGTTCTGCCGGACATGAGCAGACCGCGCTTGATGACACGTGAAAGAATGGTTACATCAATGTTACCGCCGGAGACCAGGCAGACTACCTTTTTGCCTTCTACCGGCACTTTATGGAACATTGCCGCCGCTACGGACGCCGCACCAGCACCCTCGGCAATGAGTTTCTGCTTTTCGATGAGCGCCAGGATGGCAGCAGAGATTTCATCATCTGTGACCGTGACGATCTCGTCCACATACTGCTTTACATACTCAAAGGTATGAGGTCCTGGTTCCTTTACAGCAATGCCGTCTGCAATGGTGGAAACGGAATTCAAACAAGTGATCTTGTCGTCGTGGATAGACTTATACATGCTGGGCGCACCGCTTGCTTGTACACCGTATACTTTGATATTGGGGTTCAGATTCTTGATGGCAAATGCCACGCCGGAAATCAGGCCGCCGCCGCCGATAGGTACAATAACTGCGTCTACATCCGGCATCTGGTCGAGGATCTCCAGTCCGATAGTACCCTGACCGGCAATAACATTTTCATTGTCAAAAGGGTGTACAAAGGTATAATTGTGTTCTTTTTGCAGTTCCACAGCCTTGTTGTATGCATCGTCGTAAACACCCTTGACCATGCATACCTCTGCGCCGTAGCTCTTGGTAGCTTCTACTTTGGAGATAGGTGCACCGTCCGGCAGACAGATGAGGGCTTTCATGTTGTTTTTGGAAGCTGCCAGCGCCACACCCTGGGCGTGGTTTCCGGCGGAACAAGCAATCACGCCCCGTTCCTTTTCCTCCGGCGTCAGCTGGGACATCATATAATAGGCACCGCGAACCTTAAACGAACCGGTGACCTGTAAATTTTCAGTTTTTAGATAAAGTTCACTGTCTGGGCAAAGCTTCGGCGCTTGGATCAGATCCGTTTTACGGATGACACTGCGCAGCACATGGCTTGCTTGATAGATTTTATCCAGGGTCAGCATGGATAAGACTTCCTTTCATTTTACAATATCATTTATACTGCGTCAGCAGCTGGTCTATCAGCTGTCTTGCCGCACGGGCACTTCTGCCGCTTTTCTGTAGTGCGAACTGTTCCGCCCGGGCATCCAGTTCCTGCTGGCTCATGCGGAGGCCTGACTGCTGTGCCAGTGCGTGGACGATCTCCAGATACAGATCTTTCTGGGGACGGCTGTAGGTAATAGTAATGCCGAACCGTTCTGATAGGGAAATGCGTTCCTGAACGGTATCGTTGGAGTGCTTGTCGCTGCCATCATCGAAGGTTTCCTTTACCAGATGACGGCGGTTGCTGGTGGCATAGATGACTGTGTTCTTCATCCGTGCGGCAATGCTGCCTTCTAGCGTAGCTTTCAGTGTGCCGAAGTTCGGGTCGTCCTCGGAGAATGTCAGGTCATCGATGAACAGGATGAATTTCAGCGGATTTTTGCACAGATGATCCATGATCTGAGGAATGTAGCACAGCTGATCCTTGTTCAATTCAATGAGCCGCAGCCCATCGTCCTTGAATGCATTGGCAATGGCTTTGACTGTGGCAGACTTTCCCGTTCCGGCATCTCCGGCGAGGAGCACATTGGAGGCATATTTTCCTTCCAGCAACGCTTTTGTATTTTCCACAACAATGCTACGCTCCCGTTCGTAGCCTACCATGTTATCCAGGGAGATGGGATCAGGGTACTGTACTGGAATGAGCTCGCCGCCTGCGCCCACGGTAAACATATGATGCCGTGCATATATGCCATAGCCGTGGTGTTCAATATTTGCCACACGCTTGGAGTACATCGCATCCAGATCAGTTTTGTGAGTCTGCCAGCTGGGCAGGGGAATGCTAGTCTGCATTTCCGCCTGCATCTGTGCCGGGGAGAGCATTGCAATTCTGCCCAGCAGTTTCAGTTCCGTATGGAGACAAGCCTCCATGTTGGGGGAAACAGGCTCGCCGGCACCAGCACGCTGTACATAGACATTTTCATGTTCCAAGACGATCTGTTCCAGATAGCTGGTCAAATCGTCCTGCTGTTCGTACAATGCTGCAGTCATGGCACTGTAAAAGCGAATCTGTGCTGGTGTGTTGCCGGAGTCGGTGTGGCAGAACTGCATCAGCGCACGAATCACCGGATCGTGCTGGAGACTGCGAAAGATCACAAGGGCATCCAGACCATATCCGATTTCTTCTCTAGGGGTCATAAGGGTCATCTCTTTCGTAATTTTGAATTGGCTGTATGGCGTTACATTACAGTAGTTCAATGATCTTTTCAGTGCATTCTGTGCAGGACAGTGGTGTGACACCCTCGCCAGCCAGATCAGCAGTACGGTAGCCAGCGTTCAGATATGCGTCCACAGCGTCCTCAATTGCCTGTGCCTCGTCCATGAGGTCAAAGGAATACCGCAGCATCATAGCCGCAGAGAGAATGGTGGCGATGGGGTTCGCCTTGTTCTGTCCGGCGATATCCGGTGCGGAGCCATGGATCGGTTCGTACATACCACGCTTGGTAGCCCCCAGCGAAGCAGACGGCAGCATGCCAATAGAACCGGTGATCTGAGATGCCTCGTCGGACAGAATGTCACCGAACATGTTGGAAGTGACTACCACGTCGAACTGTCTCGGATTTTTTACCAGCTGCATTGCCGCATTGTCCACCAGCATATCCGTCAGGGTAACATCAGGATAATCCTTTGCAACCTCGTGAACTACTTCACGCCACAGACGGGAGCTTTCCAGAACATTTGCCTTGTCGATGCTGATCACATTCTTATTGCGCTTCTGCGCCGTCTCAAAGGCAACACGAGCAATGCGTTCGATCTCCATTCTGCTGTAGCACTCGGTGTCGTAGGCTTCTTCGCCGTACTTGCCTTCCCGTCTGCCGCGTTCGCCGAAATAAATACCGCCGGTCAGCTCACGCACCATCATGATATCGAAGCCCTTTGCCACGATATCTTCCCGAAGCGGGCAGTCACCTTTTAGAGCCGGATACAGTTTCGCCGGGCGCAGATTGGTGAACAGTCCCAGGGCTTCCCGGATACCCAGCAGAGCTTTTTCCGGACGCAGGTGAGGCGGCATGGAGTCCCACTTGTTGTGACCAACAGCACCGCCCACAGCGCCCAGCAAAACGCTGTCGCTTGCGAGACAACCGTCAATGGTTTCCTGGGGCAGGGGTACACCTGTGGCATCAATGGCACAGCCGCCGATGAGGTAGGGCGTGCAGTTGAAGGTGTGGCCGAACTTTTCGCCGATCTTCTGGAGAACAGCGACTGCGCTGTCTACGATCTCCGGGCCGATGCCGTCGCCGCGGAGTAATGCGATGTTATAATTCATGAGAATTGCTCCTTTGTGTTCAGATTAGCGGAGAAAAAGCGTTTGTTCCGCAAATACTTCTTTATTATACACCAAATCAAAGGAAATTACAAGGTTTTTGATAAAAATTCTGGGAAACAAAACGTTTGTAGTTTACGCAACAGTGCGATATGGATTCTTTTGCAGCATTTGCTGAGAAATTGACAGATTTCGGGCGGTGTGGTATAATTAGCATAAAACAAATTGGAATTTAACAGGAGAAATAATATGATGAAATGTAAAAAGACTGTGAAAATAATTTTGATTATCATCGCCATAGTAATTTTATTGATATTAGCAATATACATAAATCATCGGATTCACTCAATAAAGGAGGCTGAATTTCTATCACCTCTTGGAGAAATTGTTACGGTTGATGGAAATAATATGAGTGTTTACACCGAAGGAGACAGCGAAACAACACTAGTTTTTATGTCAGGTGGAGGTACTTGTTCTCCAATATTAGATTTCAAATCGCTATATTCTTGTTTGAACGATGAATATAGGATCGCAGTAGTAGAAAAATTTGGGTATGGATTCAGCGATGTTGTTGATAAAAGCAGAGATATTGATTCAATACTGGAAGATACAAGAGCCGCATTGGAAACAGCAGGGTTAAATGCACCATATGTTTTATGTCCTCATTCAATGTCTGGTCTTGAAGCACTGTACTGGGCACAGAAATATCCCGATGAGGTGTCTGCAATTATTGGACTTGATATGGCAGTACCGCAGTATTATGAAAGCATGAAAATCAATATGCCGCTTATGCGTGTTTCAAGTTTTGCAGCAAGAATCGGCGTAACTCGTTTGATACCGGGAATTTCAGAAAGTGATGCAATTACAAATGGTACGTTAACTGATACTGAAAAGAAAATCTACAGAGCAGTTTTTTATAACCGTACTGCAACAGTAACGATGATTAACGAATGCGAATCAGTTAAGGAAAATGCGAAAAAAGTTCAGGATATGGGCGTTCCGCAAGTTCCAATGCTGCTGTTTATTTCGGACGGTTCTGGAGGAACAGGGTTCGACAAAGAAACATGGCGCAGAATAGCGAAAGAGTATATTGCTCAAGTGGATAACGGAAAGTATATAGAATTGGATTGTCCGCATTACGTTCACGACTACGAATATAAAGAAATTAGTGAAAATATCATTCAATTTTTGTCAAGCAACTGAATGCTTCTGATTTCTCTTACCGATAAATTCCAATTTATTTGATACCATAAAAGCGCTGCCGCTTTTCAGATTATTGTGATAGTAATGTTGTTGTAGTATTTGCTGAGAAATTGACAGATTTGAGGTGGCGTGGTATAATTAGCATATAAACAAATCGAAGCTTGTCGAGGTATGAATATGAATGGCTATACGATAAAATACAACGAATTAACTGCCGAAGAATTTATTACGTTATGGGAAACAGTATGGGGGCAAGGTCCTTCATTGGAACAGACTAAACTCGCCATGCAACATACACTGTTCAGAATTTCTGTTTGGGATAATGATAAGATTGTAGCAATGGCAAGAATGATTGGTGATATTGGACTGGATTATTACATAAAAGATGTTGTTGTAAGACCGGAATACCAACATAAAGGTATAGGAAAAATGATGATTTATGAACTACTGGATTTCATCAATAAAAATGGGATAAGTGGTACAGAAATCTTTGTTGAGCTATGTGCTATGCCGGATAAGATTCCTTTTTATTCAAAATTTGGATTCGAAGCAAATGAAGCACAACGACTTAAAATTATGAAGCATATTGATTAGTAGGGGAGGATATCCATGAAAAAATGGTACGATGAAGAATATGAATTTGAAATTGAGGTGGTAGGTTTTCTGCGTGGTGACCATACAGAGCGCTACTGCCGTAATGGTGAAGAAATCGGGGACAAGTACCACTGTACTTATGGCTGTCCTGTAAACGATAGTGGATATGGTATTTGCAGTAAAACAATGATGCTATTGTACCCGCTTATGGAAGCAATCAGAAGCGGCGGCGATCTGGAAAACCTCGGCGGTGATGGAAAATACAGCAAGAATATTGTATGTCCTGATGGCTGTGTCATGTTTCGTCTGACCGCAACGCCTCTTGGAAACGAAAATTTCCACAAGGGCGGCTATTGGAAAGAACCGCAATAAAATATGCAATATACAGCAAAAGAGCTGCTGCACCGTAAAAGTTGGTGCAGCAGCTCTTTTTTATTGTAAAATCTATACCAATAGCAGCTTTCCTTTTATTGGTTTTACTTCACCGCGCCGCTCTTGATAGACTCAATCAGCCCGCCATTTGCAATAATCGTCTGAATAAACGCCGGGAACGGTGCCACATGGAATTCCTTGCCGTTTGTCACGTCACGGATTACGCCGTTGTCCAGATCAGCTTCCACAGTGTCGCCCTCGTTGATGGCATCCACAGCCTCCGGGCACTCCACAATGGCAAGCCCGATATTGATGGAATTGCGGTAGAAAATTCTTGCAAAGCTCTTGGCGATAACCAGTGCAATGCCGCTTTCCTTAATGGCAATGGGTGCATGTTCCCGGGAGGAACCGCAGCCGAAATTCTCGCCGCCCACCATAATATCGCCGGGCCTCACACGGCTGGTGAATGTGGTATCCAGATCCTCCATGCAGTGGGAGGCAAGTTCTTTCTTGTCGATAGTGTTCAGATAACGTGCCGGGATGATAACATCCGTGTCCACGTTGTCGCCGTATTTGATAACAGTTCCGTTTAGCTTCATGATTACAGTACCTCCTTCGGGGAAACGATCTTGCCGGCAATGGCACTTGCTGCGGCTACCGCAGGACTAGCCAGGTATACTTCCGATTCCGGATGTCCCATACGTCCCACAAAGTTCCGGTTTGTGGTAGAAACAGCACGCTCTCCGGCAGCCAGAATACCCATATGTCCGCCCAGGCACGGACCGCAGGTGGGTGTGGAAACAATGCATCCAGCCTCAATGAAGTCCTTCAGCAGACCATTTTCCATCGCCTTAAGGTAGATCGCCTGTGTTGCCGGAATGATGATGGCACGGACATTCTTTGCCACCTTCTTGCCGCGAATGATAGAAGCAGCTTCCTCGATATCCTTGTAGAACCCGTTGGTGCAGGAGCCGATCACTACCTGGTCGATCTTCACATCGCCCACTTCATCAATGGTACGTGTGTTGCCCGGCAGATGGGGGAATGCAACGGTGGACTTGATCTCAGACAGGTCGATCTCGATGACCTCGTCATAAGCTGCGTCCTCGTCTGCCTTGTAGACAACCGGCTTGCGGTCGCTGTGCTCTGCCACGAAAGCAAGCGTCTGTTCGTCTACTTCGAAGATACCGTTCTTTGCACCGGCTTCAATTGCCATGTTGGTCATTGTGAGACGGTCGCTCATGGTCAGCGAAGCTACACCCGGGCCTGTGAATTCCATAGAACGATACAGTGCACCGTCTACGCCGATTTTGCCGATAATGTGCAGGATCACGTCCTTGCCGGAGATGTACGGATTCAGCTTGCCTTTCAGGACAAACTTGATTGCCGACGGTACCTTGAACCATGCCTTGCCGATTGCCATGCCGCATGCCATATCGGTGGAGCCGACACCGGTGGAGAATGCGCCCAGTGCGCCGTATGTACAGGTGTGGGAGTCTGCACCGATCACTACATCCCCGGAGACAACCAGTCCTTTTTCCGGGAGCAGGGCGTGTTCAATGCCCATCTGTCCCACATCGTAGAAGTGGGTGATCTCCTGTTCGCCACAGAAATCACGGCACATTTTGCACTGTGTCGCAGCCTTGATATCCTTGTTAGGGGCAAAGTGATCCATAACCATGGTCACCTTTTCCTTGTCGAACACCTTGTCAGTGCCCAGCTTGTTGAATTCCCGGATTGCTACCGGGGAAGTGATGTCGTTGCCCAGAACCCGGTCTAAGTTCACCAGGATCAATTGACCAGCTTCAACGGAGTCCAGGCCGGCATGTGCCGCAAGGATCTTTTGTGTCATTGTCATACCCATGGGTAAAATTCCTCCTTATTCTTATTATAATTTAATCCATTTGGTTGATGATCGCACCCTTATCCGCAGACGAAACCATCTTTGCGTACCGTTTTAGATAACCAGTGAGATTCTCCTTTGTCTGGATCTTGGTAGTCTTTTTGCGCTTTTCCAGTTCCGCATCAGAAACCTCCAGCGTAATGCTATGATTGGGGATATCGATGGAAATGATATCGCCGTCCTGGACATAGGCAATCGTACCGCCGTTAACTGCTTCCGGGGAAACGTGACCGATTGCCGCACCGCGTGTTGCACCAGAGAAACGTCCGTCTGTGATCAGTGCCACATCCTTGTCCAGACCCATGCCGGCAATTGCCGAAGTGGGGGAGAGCATCTCACGCATACCCGGGCCGCCGGCAGGACCTTCATAGCGGATGACAACCACATCGCCCTTGACGATTTTGCCGCCCTTGATAGCCACGATAGCCTCTTCCTCGCTGTTGAATACCTTTGCAGGGCCGCTGTGCACCAGCATTTCCGGCGCAACGGCACTTCTCTTGACCACGCATCTGTCCGGCGCCAGATTGCCCTTGAGGACAGCAATGCCGCCGGTTTCGCTGTACGGTTGGTCAATGGGACGGATGATATCGTGGTTCTTATTGAGACATCCCTGGATATTCTCGCCCAGCGTCTTGCCGGTAACGGTCATAACGTCTGTGTGGATCAGATTCTTCTTGGTCAGCTCGTTCAGAACGGCATATACACCGCCGGCTTCGTTGAGGTCTTCCATATAGGCGTGACCTGCCGGAGCCAGATGGCAGATATTCGGGGTTCTTGCGCTGATCTCGTTGACCATATCCAGGTCAATTTTGATGCCGCATTCGTTGGCGATTGCCGGAATGTGCAGCATACTGTTGGTGGAGCAGCCCAGTGCCATATCTGCGGTCAGAGCATTCTCAAAAGCCTCAGCTGTCAGAATATCTCTGGGGCGAATGTTCTTGCGGTACAGTTCCATAACAGCCATACCAGCCTGCTTTGCCAGCTTGATTCTCTCGGAATAAACCGCCGGAATAGTACCGTTGCCTTTGAGACCCATGCCCAGTACTTCTGTCAGGCAGTTCATGGAGTTTGCGGTGTACATGCCGGAGCAGGAACCGCAGGTGGGGCAAGCCTTGTTCTCGAATTCTTCCACATCTTCCAGGGTGAACTTGCCTGCTGCATAAGAGCCAACGGCTTCAAACATGCTGGACAGACTGGTTTTGCTGCCCTTGACATGACCGGCAAGCATAGAACCGCCGCTGACAAAGACAGTGGGGACATTGACTCTTGCTGCCGCCATGAGCAGACCCGGTACATTCTTGTCGCAGTTGGGGATCATGACCAGTGCGTCAAAGTGGTGTGCCAGTGCCATACATTCTGTGGAATCGGCAATGAGATCACGTGTGACCAGAGAATATTTCATGCCCACGTGACCCATAGCAATGCCGTCACAAACTGCGATCGCCGGGAATACCACCGGAGTACCGCCTGCCATAGCGACGCCCATTTTGACCGCGTCTACGATCTTGTCAATGTTCATATGACCCGGCACGATCTCGTTATAGGAAGAAACGATACCTACCAGAGGACGTTCCATCTCTTCTTTTGTCATTCCCAGCGCATTGAACAGGGAACGCTGCGGCGCTTTGTCCACGCCGTCACAGTAAAAGTTATGATCCATTTTGATTACCTCTTGACATTTAAATTTTTATTGGTTTCAGTCTTTCAGAAAATGTCGTATTGCAAAACTGCTTTCCCGACTGTTGCATCAGGAAAGCAGCTTCATGATTTTGGTTTACACCATGCTACATTGTCCCGTCATATTTGGGAATCGTGTAACTTAGTTGTTGATCAGCTTGTCTTCGCCGTTCCAGCTGTACAGCTTGCGGATCTCTTCGCCGACCTTTTCTGCCGGATGCTCAGAAGCCAGCTTGCGCATTGCCTTGAAGTGAACCTGACTGCCGGCATCGGACATATCCAACAGGAAGTCCTTTGCAAAAGTGCCGTCCTGAATGTCGGACAGAACCTTCTTCATTGCCTTCTTGGTATCCTCTGTGATGATCTTCGGACCAGTGATATAGTCGCCGTATTCTGCTGTATTGGAGATGGAATAACGCATACCTGCAAAACCGCTCTGGTAGATCAGGTCAACGATGAGCTTCATCTCGTGGATGCACTCGAAGTAAGCGTTTCTCGGGTCATAGCCAGCTTCAACCAGTGTTTCGAAACCGGCCTGCATCAGAGCGCAGACACCGCCGCACAGTACAGCCTGTTCGCCGAACAGGTCAGTTTCTGTTTCGGTACGGAATGTTGTTTCCAGAACGCCGGCTCTTGCGCCGCCGATTGCCAGACCATAAGCCAGAGCCAGATCCATTGCCTTGCCGGTGGCATCCTGTTCCACAGCAACCAGGCACGGAACACCCTTGCCTGCCTGATATTCAGAACGAACGGTGTGCCCCGGACCCTTCGGTGCGATCATGGTAACATCCACATCTGCCGGCGGCTTGATGCAGCCAAAGTGGATGTTGAAGCCGTGTGCGAACATCAGCATATCGCCAGCCTTCAGGTTCGGCTCAATGCTTTCCTTGTACAGCTTAGCCTGTTTTTCATCGTTGATGAGGATCATGATGATGTCAGCCTGCTTTGCCGCCTCAGCAGCGGTGAATACTTCAAAGCCTTGCTTTACAGCCTTATCCCAGGACTTGCTGCCCTCGTACAGACCGATAATCACTCTTGCGTTGTCGCCCAGAGATTCCTTGGCATTCAGTGCGTGTGCGTGACCCTGGCTGCCGTAGCCAATGACAGCAATGGTCTTGCCGTACAGCAGAGACAGGTCACAATCTTCCTGATAATAAACCTTTGCAACGTTTTCCATTGTGAAAGACTCCTTTGATATATTGTTGTATAGGCGGTTTATGCGTCTTTTAAGCAATTGCCGCCTCTTTCAAGAGCGACCAGACCAGTGCGGCACATTTCCATAATGCCGTATGGCTCCAGCAGCTCAATAAAAGCGTTGATCTTCGAAGAAACACCGCGGATTTCAATGACCAGTGCTTCCGGCGAATAGTCCGTGATCTTGGCACGGAACACATCGACAACAGACATGATATCCTGTCGCTTCTCCGCAAGATTCTGGATCTTGATCAGCAGTAGTTCACGAACAACCGATTCATCCCGTCCCATAACCTTTACGGTCTTGACATCGTACATCTTTTCCAGCTGCTTTACGATCTGGTTGCAGATGGACTCGTCACAGTGTGTGGTGATGGTGATACGAGAAAATTCCGGCGATTCTGTTTCGCCGACTGTCAGGGTGTCAATATTAAATCCCCGGCGAGTGAACATGCCCGAAACACGGGACAGTACACCAGAATGATTGGCAACGAGGATAGAGATAACAAAGCGTTCGTTCTTTTCCATGGTTCTATACCTCCTTACATGGCAGACGGATCTACGATAATATCGTCAATAGATCCGCCGGGCGGCAGCATGGGGAGTACGAATGCATCACAGTCAATGCCGCAGTCAATGAGTACCGGGCCCTTTTCGGAAAATGCCTTGGGCAGGACTTCCTTCAGCTCTGCCAGGGTCATGGCACGATAGCCGGGCATTCCAAATGCCTCTGCCAGCTTGACAAAATCCGTCTTGCGCTCCAGGGTGGTGTTGGAATAGTGCTTGTCGAAGAACAAGGTCTGCCATTGACGAACCATGCCCAGTACGCCGTTGTTCATGATAAATACCACAACCGGAGTCTGGTTGGTAACCGCAGTTGCCAGTTCGTTCAGATTCATGCCGAAGCTGCCGTCGCCGGTGACCAGAACGGTCTTTTTACCAGTAGCAGTTGCAGCGCCGATGGCTGCGCCCAGACCGAAGCCCATCGTACCCAGACCGCCGCTGGAAATAAAGGTGCGGGGTGTTTCAAAGGGATAGTGCTGTGCTATCCACATCTGGTGCTGTCCTACGTCAGTTGCTACGATGGTATCTTTGTCAGTGACTTCTGCGATGGCGTCAATTGCAGTAAAGGGTGTCAATTCGCCCTCTTTCTGTGCTTCCAGCTGTTTGGTGTATTCTACTAGTTCGCCCACACGTGCCATCCATGCAGTGTGCTGCTGCTGAGGTATCGCTGCGGTGATCTTGGAGAGGATCTCCTTCATAGAACCGGTGAGCCCCAGCTCTACTGGAATATTCTTGCACAGCTCAGATGCGTCGATATCAATATGAATGATCTTTGCGTTGCGTGCATATTTCTTGGTATTGCCGGTACCTCTGTCGCTGAAACGGCAGCCGGCAGTGATGATCAGGTCTGCTTCATTCTGCGCAATGGAGGAGGCATAGTGTCCATGCATACCCTCCATGCCCAGCCAGCGGGGATTGGATGTGGGAACCACAGAGATACCCATCATGGTGCAGCCGATGGGAGCGTCGATCTTGTCTGCCAGTGCCATGATCTCCGCACCGGCATCATCGGTGATCGCACCGCCGCCAATGTAAATGTACGGCTTTTCCGCAGCCAGAATCATCTCCATTGCCTTTGCGATTCCGTCGTCACATGCAGCAGGAACAGGATCTTTTTCTACCGGAGCCTGTGCCTCATACTCAAACATGGCGTTCTGTACATCCTTGGGGATATCTACCAGAACCGGGCCGGGTCTGCCGGACTTTGCAATGCGGAATGCCTCACGGATGGTGTCAGCCAGATCTTCAACACGCTTTACCAGGAAATTGTGCTTGGTAATGGGCATGGTCACGCCGGTAATGTCAACTTCCTGGAAGCTGTCTCTGCCGATAAGAGAATTCGGCACATTGCCTGTAATGGCAACCAGCGGAATGGAGTCCAGATAAGCAGTAGCGATACCGGTAACCAGATTTGTTGCGCCCGGACCGGAAGTTGCGATCACAACGCCGACTTTGCCGGTAGAACGAGCATAGCCGTCTGCTGCATGAGATGCACCCTGTTCGTGAGCGGTGATGATATGATGGATGCGATCCTGTGCAAGGTATAGAGCATCATAAATGTCGATAACCTGTCCGCCAGGATAGCCGAATACGGTAGTAGCACCCTGTTCAATGAGGGTCTCTACAATAATTTGTGCGCCTTTTAACTTCATATGTCTTTTCACCTTTATTAAGTATTTTAGTGTTATAAGATATTGATCCGGAATCTGGAAATACCAGGGCTCCGGAGATCGTGTGGGACAGACCCGGAGCGTATGCCGGAAAAACGGCACGCTCATAAAAAAAGCCCTCGGCTGTCATACCGAAGGATCCCAATCAACATGCAAGCGCTTCGGCGGAAAAGCAGCCGTTCGCATTTTTCTGTGGAACCATGGTGTGGACAGCACAAATGTCGCTCCGGGTCAAAATGACTCGGGACGTCAGTTCCACGATAATCACTCGTGCCGCAAAGGGACATATTGCTGTGCTGTTCATGGTGTATACTCCTGTTCTGAAAAAATGCGGATGCCATATTTCAAGCCGCCGAAGAACACGAAAAATGAGCTCCTCGTGTTACTCTTATGTTTAGTATAGCACTTCGACTTCTCAAAAGCAAGCATCTTCCTTGTATTTTTACATTTTAGCTTTTTTTTGTTCAATTTTAGTACAAAGATAGAGGAGATCTGGAAGATCTCCGGAGAAAAAAAGATTTTTTGAGAAATGACTTGACAAATCCAGCTGAAAACGCTATAATAAAAATAACAAGCACGATCGAGTGCGCAATTGTATCATGAAAAGGCGTAGAAGGGAAACAAGAGAACGGTGTTTGTCTCAGAGAGCCGGCGGGTGGTGTGAGCCGGTGACGAACCGTTCAGGATAACTCATCCCTGAGCCGCAGACGGAACCCATGGCATATGTCATGGCAGTAAGTTTTGCCGGATGCCCACCGTTATCAGGGTCCACATTGCCAGATGTGATGGAGCGGACGCAGGTTTTGCGTCAATAAAGAGTGGTACCGCGGAGAATAGATCATCTTCGTCTCTTTTGTACAGCAGGGGAATGCTGTACAAAAGAGACGTTTTTTGCTGTATAAGAGCAATGATCCGTCTGCTGCTTCAGTGCAGGATGTACTGCTGTCACCAGTGGATGATACAAAGAATGAAAGGAATGACTTTTTATGAAACACGTTGAACAGTATCAGCCCCAGTTTTTTCCGGTAGAAAATCCGCCGATGCGCTGGGCAAAGAAGAATTATATTGAAAAGGCACCTATCTGGTGCAGTGTAGATCTGCGTGACGGAAACCAGGCGTTAATTACGCCTATGAATCTGGATGAAAAGCTGGAATTTTTCCAGTATCTGGTAAAGGTCGGTTTTAAGGAGATCGAGATCGGTTTTCCGGCTGCTTCGGAAACGGAATATGAATTCTGCCGGACATTGATCGAAAATGACATGATCCCGGATGATGTGACCATTCAGGTACTGACCCAGGCACGGGAGCATATCATCGCCAAGACATTTGAAGCATTGAAGGGCGCAAAGCATGCCATTGTGCATTTGTACAACTCTACCTCTGTGGCACAGCGGGAACAGGTATTCAAGAAGAGCAAGGAAGAGATCATTCAGATTGCCGAATTCGGTGCAAAGCTCTGTAAGGAATACCGTGCAAAGACTGAAGGGCAGTTCCAGTTCGAATATTCGCCGGAGAGCTTCACGGGAACAGAGCCGGAGTTTGCACTGGAGATCTGCAATGCAGTCTTGAAGATCTGGGAGCCGACGCCGGAGGATAAGGTGATTATCAATCTGCCGGTAACCGTGTCTCATTCCATGCCCCATGTGTACGCAAATCAGGTGGAGTATATGAATGACAATCTCTATCACCGGGAAAATGTCATCATCTCTCTTCATCCTCACAACGACCGTGGCTGTGCTGTGGCAGACAGCGAATTGGGGCTTCTCGCTGGCGGCGACCGGATCGAGGGCACGTTGTTTGGCAACGGGGAGCGTACCGGTAACGTGGATATCATCACTCTGGCAATGAACATGTATTCCCAGGGCGTGGATCCGGAGCTGGATTTCTCTAATATGCCGGAAATTGTTGAGGTGTATGAGCGTGTAACACGGATGCATGTTTACGAGCGTTCACCCTATAGCGGTCAGCTGGTATTTGCTGCATTCAGCGGTTCCCACCAGGATGCCATTGCCAAGGGGATGCACTGGAGAGAAGAGCATAGCTGCGACCACTGGAATGTACCTTATCTGCCGATTAACCCAGAGGATGTTGGGCGTGTGTACGAAGCGGATGTGATCCGTATCAACAGCCAGTCCGGCAAGGGCGGCGTCAGCTACCTCATGGAGACAAAGTTTGGCTATCATATCCCCCAGAAGATGCGGGAATCCTTCGGTTATCTGGTAAAAGGTGTTTCCGACCATGCGCATAAGGAATTGCAGCCGGATGAAGTATTGAAGATCTTCCAGGACCATTACGTGAATATTGAGACGCCTGTTTCTATTCCGGAAGTGCATTATACCCAGAAGGGTGAGGGCGTTATTGGTACTGCTGTGACCCTTTCCTACAATGGCAAAACAGAGGTAGTGCACAGCGATGGCAACGGTCGTCTGGATGCTGTTTCTAATGCAGTAAAGGCACATCTGAACATGGATTTTGCACTGACCACCTATACGGAGCACGCATTGGAGGTACGCTCCAACTCCAAGGCAGTTTCTTATGTGGGACTGGAGAAAAATAATAAGACTTATTGGGGCGTTGGTGTGCATTCGGATATTATCAATTCGTCTATTTCGGCGTTTCTCAGCGCATTGAATGCATTGATTACAGATTTGAAATAAATATTTGCGCAATATTCGTGCAACGATAAAAAAGACTGCTGCGTACAGCGAAGATCGAACGGGAACACCGGGATCTTGCTGTGATGCAGCAGTCTTTTTGTGTAGATTTCAAAAATCAGAAGTAAGCAGCCATTGTTACCAGCAGCATAGCATCCATGCTGTACCATGAGCCTTTATACTTGAACACGACGAATTCTTCCGTTTTGGTTTCAACTTTGTCACCGTGGTCGGACCGATAGCGCACCTTTAATTCATATTGGGTCGCTTTTTTGATCTGGATATCATCAAGCTCGTCGCTGTCCAGATATTCTGCGAAGTCTTCTTCGTCCAGTTTTTCCTGTCCTTGGAAGGTAACTTTGATGTCATCATAATTATCATAATAGTTGTCAAGATATTTCTGGATTTCCTTTTCCAGTTCCTTTTTGCTCAGGTCGTTCTGTTCCATGAGACTTTTTAAGTATTCTGAGGGCACGGTATCCATCAGATCCTCTGCATCACAGTCCTCGATGGCATCATAATAATCCTTTACTGCTTCTTTGGCGCTGTTTCCACCGAACAGGGCGCACAACAAAACGATGACCAGAATCACCGTCACCACAATACAGCCCAGGGCAATGATCAGATTTTTCCCGGACATCCCAAGAAAAGGCTTTTTTCCTGTATCCGCTGTAGGCACTGCCTGAAAGCCTGCACCAGCGGCAGGATCTGGAACAGCGCCGGTCGTGTTTGAATTTGGTATTTCATTTTTTGCACCACAATCGTTTTTTTAGTTCCGCAAAAGCAGCTTTTTCACCCTGTTGTGCCAGGATCTCCAGTAGTTCCATCAGTTCGCTTGCTGTGTTCAGGTGGAGCAAACCACGCTTGCGTGCATTGGAATTCTGAAAATAGACCAGAGGGCAGGTTTGGTCATACTGTTCTTTTTTGTAGGTTTTGCTTGCAGCAACTCGATCGCAGAACATTTCCGCCAGATAGCGCATGGGCATCTGTACTGGCTCTACTTGTTTTGTTACGGGGTTATAGTCACACCAATACTCGAAGTGATGGCGGTTACGGCCTTTATGGTGCATCCATGCTAAGGAATAGCCCAGGTCTTCCCGTTCTGCCTCGTTGGGACTGCGGTTTCCCTGATAATAGCGGACGCCCTGAAAGAATTCTGTGGGACTGTATTTGGACAGATCATGCCGAAGTCCCTGCCAGAAGATCCCGGCTTTCCAGCAATGGCGGATGACCATGTGACGATGTCGGGTGATGGTGCAGAGATGTCCCCAAAACGAATGCCAGTACATAGCGATGCCTCCTTTTTCAATAGTATAAAGCATTCGGCGAAAAATGTCAAGGCAGACGTTATTGAGGGCACGCAAATCAATTTTCAGAGACAACCCTTAAAATAGAATTGGAATCAATAAGACAATCGAGCATAATTTTGGATATAGGCTTTTTATACGAATCCCTTATCGTTCTATCGTTCTGTTGAAGAAGTTGCCAAATAGCATTTTATGGGTCATGGCGCCCAACCGCAGGCAGGCTGTCGCCTGGCAAGGGCGGGCAACGTAGAGTGACGAAATGATAGCGGCAAATGCTTCAACAGGTTGATATGAGATTAAGGACACGCTGAATAAAAGCGATAGTTGAAAAAAACCGCACCAATCATTAT
>NZ_DXUU01000033.1 GCF_019417665.1 Ruminococcus sp. | reverse complement strand
TATTATACTAGGTTTTTCTCTGTTTGTATAGGGGGTTTTTAGAGATGCCCTATATTTAAAAAGGGGTGGTTTATCATGAAATTTTCAGAAAAGCTGCGGAATCTGCGCATGGAAAAGGGTCTCTCCCAGGAGGAGCTTGCAGGTATTTTTGATGTCAGCCGGCAAACTGTCTCCAAATGGGAAGCAGGGGCATCCCTCCCGGAGGTGGACAAGCTGATTGCACTCAGTGATTATTTCCAGGTCACCATTGACTATTTACTCCGGGACAAACAGATCTTTGCTCAATGTCCCGAAACCCTGGACAGATCCATACTCCAGTTTCTCGGCTCTTCCTACGAAATGGAAGGTATCTCAAAGCATTTGGTGCAGATCGTAGAGGACGGCGTCATTGATGCAGAGGAAATGGTGCAGATGGAGCATATTATCTGCACGCTGGATAAAATCGCAAAGAACATCGAAAAGATCCGGGCAGTCTTTCACCAGGAACACCCGGCAGAAACAGAAAAGGAGTGAACAGACCATGAAGCCTTTCGATATTTTCAAAAAAACCATGACCTTTGTCTGGATACGCCTCGGCATAAATCTTGCCATTTCCGTAGGTGTAATTCTCTGGACCATTCTCTGGGTGGCAATTGCCACAGCCATCGGACATCCCGTTGCCGGACTATTGGCACTCATCGCCATTGTCGCATCGACAAAACTGGTAGGACTGGCACAGCAATACGCCGGATATATGATTAAATCGGCACAGATTGCCGTCATTGCGGAAACCTTCCGTACCGGAACTGTTCCTGATCAAATGGTTCAATTCGGCAAGGAACAAGTTAAAGGAAAATTTGCCACCGCAAATGTTTATATTCTGTTGGACAAACTGGTCAGCGGCTCTGTGCGGCAAATCAATAAGGCAGTGAACACCTCTGTGGGTTGGATCGAAAATATCATTCCCCAAGCAGCGTTTCTTACCAATATCCTGAAAAAATTTGCGACACTGACACTGACCTATGTGGACGAATGCTGCCTGTGTTACACCTTTATGAAAGACGATCAGTCTCCTTTTAAATCTGCGGCGGACGGCGTTGTCATCTATTTTCAGAACTGGAAAGGGCTTCTGAAATCTTCAGCAAAGGGAACTGGTATTGCCATTCTGGTAGAACTCATCGTGGGCGTTATCATATTCCTACTCGCCCTTGCTGTGGTAAAACTATTCGGCACCGGCTTCGGGTGGATCGTTGCACTGATTGTTGCAATTTGCCTGGTATACAGCCTGCGTGACGCATTCCTGGGGTCGTACATGATGATCTACACCATGGAAAATTTCAACCGGGAAGTACAGACCGGAAAAATTTCTGTGGATCTCTACGGAAAACTCTGCGGCATGTCCAAAAAATTCAAGGAACTTTTCGAAAAGGGCAATGGCGAGACCGTACAGCAGCCTGCATTTGCCGCAGTCGGCGACGTTTCCATGGACGGAACCGCTTCGAGTACACAGACGGAAAAGCATTGTGACAGTTGCGGTGCAGAAGTACCTCTCCAATCACAGTTTTGTCCCAACTGTGGAAAACAGGTATAATGCAGAATCTCTTAAACATGAACTGAAAAATCCCCCTGCACTCCGCCATATGGGAGTACAGGGGGATTTGTATTATTTTCAAAAAAACCACTCAGGCGACGGAATTGACAAACATCTCATAGATGCAGCGAATCGCCTGTTCGAAGTCATTTTCCTTTACAGCAACAATGACATTCAACTCACTGGAACCCTGGTCGATCATGCGTACATTGATGCGTGCATGCGCCAGTGCAGCGAAGATCCGTGCAGCAACGCCGCGTGTCCGGCACATACCCCGGCCTACGACAGCGATGAGAGCAATGCCATCCTCTGTCTCCAGGGAATCCGGCTGTACTGCCTTGATGATCTCTGTGCGGATCTCTTCTTCCATCCCTTTCAGGTGATCAGAATCCACAATCACTGTCATGGAGTCGATACTGGACGGCATATGTTCCAGAGGAATATTGTGCTCTGCCAAGACATTCAGCACGTCACGGCAGAAACCGATCTGGCTGTTCATGAGATCCTTGTGAATATTGATGGATGTGAAATCCTTCTTGCCGGCAATTCCAGTAATCGTATAGGCAGACAGCTCTTCCTCTGTGCTGTCCGGTACGATCATGGTGCCCGGCTCTTCCGGTGCATTGGTGTTACGGATATTGATGGGAATACCGGCAGAACGTACCGGGAAAATCGCAGCTTCGTGCAGTACAGATGCACCCATGTAGGAAAGCTCACGCAGTTCCGTATACGTGATGGTACGAATGACCGCCGGATCTTCTACAATACGGGGATCTGCCACCAGGAAGCCGGAAACATCTGTCCAGTTCTCGTACAGCTCTGCCTTCACAGCACCGGCAACGATAGAGCCGGTGACATCGCTTCCGCCACGGGAAAAAGTCTTGACATAACCATCAGCGCCGCAGCCATAAAAGCCCGGAATTACGGCATTTTCCATTTCAGAAAGACGTTCCCGCAAAGTATCTGCTGTCTTTTCATCATCCAGTGATCCGTCCGGACGGAAGAAGATCACCTCTGCCGCATCCACAAAGGGAAAGCCCAGATATGCGGCAATGACCTTGCCGTTCAGATATTCCCCACGGCTTGCGGCATAGTCCTTTCCGGCACGCTTGCGGAAATTCTCTGCAATGACAGCAAATTCATCTGCCAGAGAAAAATCCATGCCAAGCCCGGCAATAATATCGTCATAGCGTGCCTGGATCGCATCCAGCTCACCCTGAAAATCAACGCCCTGTTCTGCCTGCCCATAGCAGGTATAGAGCATATCGGTCACTTTAATATCTTTGGAAAAACGCTTTCCCGGCGCAGACGGTACTACATACCGCCGCTGGGGATCTGCCTGAATGATCGCAGCTGCTTTCTGGATCTGACGTGCATCGGCAAGGCTGCTTCCACCGAATTTTACAACTTTGATTGCCATACTTGTATCCTGAGACTGACTCGTCTCGCTCCTCATGATAAATTTATGGTTTTTGCAGAGTACCATAGAAAAACTCTGGCAACAGTATTTTCGCTGCCCCTTTGAGAATCCATATTCTCAGAAATCTCACTATCGTGTGCATACTATAATAGTATATTCGTTTTCGACAAAAAAATCAATGGGGAAATACCACAATTTTTCGCTTTTTTTGATTGTGTTTTTGGCGAATACGCTTGTTCTTTTAGGACGGACAGACTTTACAGCACATTTCACTATCCGATTTCCCCAATCATATTCGTGTTTTGTGACAATGAAAAGAAATAATTCTTGTACAGTTTGCACAATTCATTATAGAAACCGTGCAATTCATCTAAAATCATAGGCTTTACATTATGATTTCATTGAGATTTGATATTGGACAGCGCAGGAGAACAATGATATACTGGTATTGTCAGAAAAAACAACGATGTCATGTAAGGAGAATTTCGAATGAGTGAAATGTTAGAAGCTGCAATGCTGATCTGTTTTGGATGTTCCTGGCCCATTAACCTTGTGAAGAATTACAAGTGCCGCAGTGCAAAAGGCATGAGTCTGCCCTTTATCTTGCTGCTGATCGTCGGCTATCTCGCCGGCATTTCCGCAAAGCTGATCCACGGCATCACCATGCAGAATGCATTTGTTCTGGCAGTTTATATCATAAATTTACTGATGGTGACGGCGAATTTATTTGTCTATTTCCGTAATTGTGCACTGGATCGCAAAGCAGAGCTTTGTGACGGGAGTGTCCCCAGCCAGATCGTTTATTCCAAGCTGGCACATCATGCGTCCTGAAACACCACAGGATACAGAAAAAGGGTTGGTCTCAACTTTCTGAGATCAACCCTTTTTGAATTAGAAATGTGGAGTTAGGAATGAGGAATGATGGTATCGCCTACGGCAATGTATCGAAATGCCTTAACTTTTCGTCGGCAGCGAATCAATCAGATGCACTAGGAATTGCAGCAGAGAGATCGCATCATCACTGCTCAATTCCCCGTCCTGTGCACAATCTGCATTGGCAAACGCCTGATCGCCCAGCTTCACTGCACCGGCAACTGCCTTGTTCAATAGTACTGCATCAGTAATATCCACTCTGCCGTCCAGGTTCACATCGCCGTACAATACCGTAACGTCTGCACCTGTACCAGAAGGTTTTGTTGCCGTCTCTGTAGAATCAGGCAAATCAGTAGTAGTGTTTGTGGTTGCAGCCGTTGTCTCTGTGCCGGACACTGTAGGAACAGTTGCTGTAGAGGCAGAGGTCGGTTTTGTTCCTGACTCTGAAACCGTTGTTGTTGTATCCGCAGACTGTTCTGTAGAAATCAACTGCGTCTCTGTGGGCTGTGAAGCCGATGTTGTATCAGCCTCTGTATCCGTAGTCACCGGCAGCTCTGTTGTTACAATCGGCGGTTCGGTCGTCTCCTGAGGCTGTTCCAATGTACCCACAGAAGTGAGGATCCACTTCTGGTCAGCACTGCCGTTCAGTGTCCACTGTACCACATTGCCGCCGTTTGCCGTAGAGGCACCTTCAATACCCAAACCACTTTTGTCTCCCGAAATCTTTGTCAGAATATGATATGTGCCGTCAGGATTTTTCACAAATTTGAACTGCTGCGCCGCCGTTTTGCTTTCGGTATAGATCTCAACATTGGTGCCGTCCGTGTCCTTGGCACGGGTGATATCCAGATAATAGGTCTTGCCATCCCCCAACTGGGAGTAAATATAATAGTATCCATCGCCCGCAGACTCCAGTGACCAGCTGTTATATTTGGCAGCACCATTTGCGCCCCACTGCTGGACATTCGCACCAGCTTCTGCGCTGCCGTTCTGTACTTCCATATAAAACTGGCTGTTGGCATTCTGTATCTGATAGATCTGAGTGGTATCCATGACTGCACCGGAGTCCGTCACCTGCTCCAGCACCCAATGTTGACAGGGATGCCCGTTCACTTCATACTGCTGGATATTTGCACCGTTTCCAGTCTCCGCATTGACAACCTCAACGCAGGAACTAAGATCCGATGCCTTTGTATAAATGGTATAGGAATCATCACTGTTCAGCGAAAACAAGAACTGTTGTGCTTCTTCCCGGTTGCTCTTGCTCCAGATGGCAACATTGGTGGCATTATCGCCGCTTCCGCCGGCAACATCCAGCAAGTAGGTGACTTTATCCCCCAATTGACTGTACAGATAATAATACCCGTTCCCGGCAGAAACTGCACGCCAGGTATTATGTGCCGCCGGTGTATCAGCACCCCACTGTTGTGCATTTGCGCCGTTCTGTGCCGCACCGTCTGCGACTTCCAGATACAGACCGCTGTTGACATTTTTCAGCATATACACTGCCCCGTCTGTAAGTACCGCAGCTGTGGGTTTTTCAGGCGTAGGCGGAATGGGATCGGTCACGCCTTTTTCCGGCACAGTAACAGAGATATACTCCGGCAGATCCTGATCCGAACCCAAGTAGAAGCTGGCATGAGGCGGCTGGTTATACGCCGTCTGCTGTGCTGAAACCTGTACCCGGTACTGGGGATCGTGCATCAGAGTCTGGATGCGATAATCCGTATCATAAGTCGTGCAATAAATGCGGATGGACTTGCTGTCTGCGGCACGGACAATGAGTTCCTCACGCCAGTCGCCGAAAAGATCCGCAGAAAGGCAGGGTGTACCCTTTGTGGTATTACAGGTATAATAGCCGTCTGTACTCAGAAGCGTTGTCAGCTTTCCATCTGCTCCCATTTTGGAGATCGTTGCCGGAGAATCGGTATAGCCGTCCAGGATCTCACGCTCCAGGTCGCCGTCCCAATAGGACAAAAAGTTGATTGCCGGGCGGCGACAGCTGAGGGTATTGCCATTTCCATCAAAGACATCGTTGCCCAGTCCCCAGAACTCAGCGCCGTCATTTCCCGTCCAGACATTGTCTGCACAGCAGCGTCCGGTGTCGCTGGAGCCATCTTTATGGAAAATTGTTTTACCGTTGCTGGCATCCACCAGAGAAACACCATAGGGCTTATCCTCATGGCAGATCCACAGTTCCAGACCGTCACGCTCCGGCAGCAGATCGCCCAGGTGCATGGCATCACCGTGTCCGGTATTCAAGCACCACAGCACAGAACCATTGTCGTCAATACAGGTTGCGCCAGTGATGATCTCCTGCTTTCCATCGCCGTCCACATCTGCCGCCATGCTGTTGTGGTTACCGTCGCCATAGCCTGCGGCAGAGGAACTGTTTCCGGTATCAAACGCCCAGCGCTTCACCAGTTTTTTATCTACCACATCATAGGCAGTGGCTGTCATACGAGTATAATAACCACGGCCTGTCACCACGCTGGGGTGCACACCGTCCAGATATGCAACAGTACCCCAGAACCGATCCACACGATTGCCGTATTTATCGCCCCATTTGGAGACCGTTCCCCGTGCCGGTTCATAATCCACAGTATCCAGTGCAGTACCAGTGAAACCGTCGAAGAGGGTATAATACTCCGAGCCGCTGAGCACATAGCCGCTGGAATTCCGATAATCCTTGGATGCATCGCCGATAACATTACCCTGGCCGTCTACAGTACCGTCTGCGGTTTTACAGGTCATCTCTGCCCTGCCGTCGCAGTCATAATCGGCCACGAAAAACTGCGTATAATGTGCACCGGCACGAATATTTTTCCCCAGGTCGATCCGCCACAGCCGTGTGCCGTCCAGACGGTAACAGTCAATATACACATTACCCGTAGAACCTTTTTGGGAATTGTCCTTCGAATTGGAAGGATCCCATTTCAGGAAGATCTCGTACACGCCGTCGCCGTCCACATCGCCTGTGGAACAGTCGTTGGGTGAATAAGTACAGCTGCTGCTGGCAGGCGGATCCAGGGGCAGCTGGAAACAGCTCTGATCCGAGGTCAAAGCGCAGGTGGAGGAGGAAACCACGGTGCCGTTTTTCACCGTGTCCACACGGTATGTATCGCTGCTCTTACCGCCAGCATCCAGATAACAAGTGGCATCTGACGCTCCGCTGGTATAGACCAGTGTCGTTCCACGATACAACTGGAATTCCGTATTCTCCGAATCGCTGGCAAGATACCGCCAGCTCACCAGCATACCAGAACCAGTATTCACAGCAGAAATACCCCGATCCAGATACTCCATCTGATAGCTGCCTGCTGCCGAAACTGTCTGCACTGCATCCGGCACCGCCGTTCCCAGCATCGTCACACTCATTGCCGCAGCAGTGAGCCATGCTGCAAATTTCCTCTTCATCCGTATCACCTCATGATTTTTCCAGCGTTTCATCCATAAAACGCTCATTTTAATCTTATCCTATTATAATATATTAAGTGTATAATGTCAATGCACATGTTGAATAATTTTTGTTTGTTTTGCAAGTGCAGTTTTGCTATATTTTCAGCGGCAGTTTGAGTTTCGAAATTCTTTTGCGTCTCCATGAAACATTTTCCGTCAATGGGTGTATATCATAGTGAGCGTACCGATCAAGAGGTGAAATACATGGAAGAAAATTGGATCGCACAACTGAAAGCGGATGAAGAAACAGCGCTGGAGACTATCATACAGCACCGCAGCGGCTATGTCTATACCATTATCCGTAATTTTTCTCGGGGCAGACTGTCCCCGGAAGACATGGAAGAGCTTACCGCAGATGTCTTTGTCCAGCTCTGGCGTAACCGAAGCCGTTTGAAAGCAGATGCACTGCTGTCGCCGTATCTGGCTGCAATTGCAAGAAACGCCGTAAAAAACCGATTTCGTGCCATGGGAAAACATGCGCCTGTGCGCCAATCCCTGGAGGAACTGACCCTGTCCGACCCGAAAGATCTCTGCGGCGATACAGAGAATCTGGAGGCAATCGCCTGTCTCATGAAGGGACTGGACACGCTGTCAGAAACCGACCGGGAAATGATCATCCGATTTTATTTTTATGGAGAAAAAACCTCAGAGATCGCACAAATGCTCAGTCTGACCGATACTGCAGTTCGGCTCAGGCTCCATCGAAGCAGAGGTAAACTCCGGAAATTCATGATAGAAAGGGGTTTTGACCATGCAGAATAAACACGACTGGTACGAAAATATACCACTGCTGCATCTGGAGGAAGATCCGGCACGAACCCGGCGCATCCAGGAACAGGTCATGCAGCAATTGCCGCACATGGCAGAAAGGGAAACACATATGAAACAGAAATCCGTTCTCCGCCGCATCCGCCCTCTGATCTGCGCTGCCGCAGTTATTGCCATCGGCGCTGTCTCTCTGGTAACAGTCAATGCTGCCACAGACGGAGCACTCTTTACCAAGGTGACCATGTACATCAACGGCGAAAAGACCGATTTTGACGCACGTATGATCGACCAGGACGAGGACACCATCACCTATGAATTTGTAAAAAACGACAGCAGCAATGACGGCGAAAACCAGGACGGCACATTCCGTGTCTATGAAGAAGAAAATGGTCTGAGTTTGGAATGCGAAGGTGATCCGGGCGATGACGTTGCTGTGGAATTCGAGATTCCGGATTCCGCTTTGGAAACCACAGTAGAAGGGGCAGAATAAGTTTTGATTCCATATGGAATGATGGGTATCGCCTGCGGCGATGTATTGGAATCAAAAATAACTTTTTTCATCCGTGAGCACAGCGAACACTGCTATTCCTAATTCCTAACTCCTCATTCCTAATTCCAAAAAAGAGATGCACCGGGTCTCCCATGCATCTCCTTTTTCTATATCTACTTATTTTTGCCGGACTTTGCCTTTTCCATCTGAGAAGTCAACCGCAGAACTGTTTCGTTCATGCGATCCCAAGAATACTGATACGCTTCCCGGCGGACATTTTCGGCAAATTCCGCCTGTTTTTCCTCCCGAAAATAGCGTATCACCGCTTCTGCCAGGGCATCAGCATTTTTTGATTCGACCACATAGCCGGTTTTGCCGTCTGCCACAACCTCCGGCAGACCGCCCACATCTGTCACAATGACCGGCTTTTCAAAGCCATATGCTACCTGCACCACACCGCTCTGGGTCGCCGATTCATAGGGCAGCACCACCAGATCTGCCGCCGCAAAATATTTTTCCACTTCCTTGTCGGGCACATAGCCCCCCACAAGCCGGATATGTTCCTTTGCGCCGGACGCCTCAATGAGTGCCATGTACTCTGCCTTTTCCTCATCGCTGCTAAATTCGCCCACCACCAGCAGTTCAATATCGCTGTCATAGGCGATAATGGCAGGCATTGCCCGGAGCAAATGCTTCAAACCCTTATATTCCCGGATCAATCCGAAGAACAACAGCACTTTCTTTTCCGGCGGCATCTGGATCTCCGTTCTCGCCTGTGCAAAGGTCATATTTTTCATCCGAAACACATTCAGGGTGGGCAGCACCGTTGTCTCATAAATGGGCTGGGGCACAATGGTTTTCAGATCCTCTGCGTCCATATGGGAATGGGTGATGAAACCGCTCCCCTGTTTCAGTACTGATCGTGCCAGTTTCCGATCCATGGGAAAACGTTCGTGAGGGAAAACATTGTGGCAAACAAACAGAATGGAATACCGTTTCAGCAATCCGGCAAGACTGCGGTAGCAAGGGGCAAAATAAGGATGCCACCACTGCATGATAATATAATCGGGGTCGATTTTCTTGATGCGGTTTGCCGTCTGCACCCAATTCAGGGGGTTGGCGGTATTGATCCAGAATTGTGCATCCTCGATTTTTGTGGTATCGTTCTGATAATCCCGCTGTTCCTTATGGAACAGGAGTTTCGGGTACTGCATCTGATAGGAAACGGTATACACGTCAAATTCCTTTTTCAGATTTTTTACCATAAGACCGGTATAATGGGAAATCCCACCCTTAAACGGATAGACTGGTCCGATCATCACTAGCTTTTTCATAGCTTGCTATCACTCTCATTCCATTCGACAAAAAGCCATCCATTTCGTCTTTTTTCTTATTATAACAAAAATAACGCAAAAGGTCAATGTTTTCATAAAATGAAATCGCCGCAGGCGGCTGCCTCCTTAAAAATGGATGAGTAATATTCTTGAATTTACACTACATGGATTTGATTCTCTGCTGACAGAAAAACAACTGCAAACGCAAAAAAACCGTACCCGGCATTCACCGGATACGGTTTTTTATCTATAAAAGATTTTCAAGGGGAGCGAATTAATACATGCCGCCCATGCCGCCTGCCGGAGCAGCTGCTGCCGGCTCTTCCTTCGGAATGTTTGCCACTGCGCTCTCTGTGGTCAATACCATAGCTGCAATAGAAGCTGCATTCTGCAGTGCACTTCTGGTAACCTTTGTCGGGTCAACAATGCCGCTGCTCATCATATCGCAGTAAGTCTCGTTGTATGCATCGAAACCATAGCCAACCTTGCGGCTGCGTCTGATCTTGTCAACGATAATGCTGCCTTCCAGACCAGCATTGGCTGCGATTTGACGAAGCGGTGCTTCCAGTGCACGGAGTACGATCTTTGCACCGGTCTTTTCGTCGCCGTCCAGAGACGGGAGCAGCTTTTCTACTGCCGGGATCGCATTGATCAGTGCAGTACCGCCGCCGGCAACCATGCCCTCTTCTACAGCTGCCTTTGTTGCAGACAAAGCGTCCTCAATGCGCAGCTTCTTTTCCTTCATCTCAACTTCAGTCGCAGCGCCAACCTTGATCACAGCAACACCGCCGGACAGCTTGCCGATGCGCTCCTGCATCTTCTCACGGTCAAAGTCAGAGGTAGAAGCTTCGATCTGGTGCTTGATCTCGGTAATTCTCTCCTGGATCGCCTCAGAAGTACCAGCACCGCCTACCAGGATAGTGTTTTCCTTGTCGATAACAACCTGACCTACCTGACCCAGCATATCCATGCTTGCATCGCTCAATTCCATGCCCAGATCAGAGGACAGAACTGTACCGCCGGTCAGGATTGCAATATCCTGAAGCATTTCCTTTCTTCTGTCGCCAAAGCCCGGAGCCTTGACAGCAGCGCACTTGAAAGTACCACGGATGTTGTTCAAGATGATCGTAGTCAGAGCCTCGCCCTCGATATCCTCAGCAATGATCAAGAGCTTCTTGCCCATCTTTACGATCTGCTCCAGCAGCGACAGAATGTCCTGAATATTGTTGATGGTCTTATCGGTGATGAATACCAGCGCATCATCATAAACGACCTTCATCTTCTCACGGTCTGTTACCATATACGGAGACATATAGCCCCGGTCAAACTGCATACCTTCAACTACTTCGCTGTAGGTCTCTGCGGTCTTGCCTTCTTCAATGGTAATGACACCGTCAGTAGAAACCTTCTCCATTGCCTCAGCGATCAGCTTGCCCACAGTCTCATCTGCAGAAGAGATGGTAGCGATACGCTCGATGTCTGCGGTTCCCTCGATCTGCTTGGAATTTGCCTTGATGCTGTCTACTGCAACATCGACAGCCTTTGCGATACCCTTACGCAGAACCATAGGATTTGCGCCGGCAGCAATGTTCTTCACACCCTCGTGAATGAGGGATTGTGCCAGAACGGTAGCAGTTGTAGTACCATCGCCAGCAGCATCGTTTGTTTTAGTAGCAACTTCACGAACCAGCTGTGCGCCCATATTCTCAAAGGGATCTTCCAGTTCAATGTCCTTTGCAATGGTAACGCCGTCGTTGGTCACCAGCGGTGCACCGAATTCACGATCCAGAACCACGTTGCGTCCCTTCGGACCCAAAGTGATCTTTACGGTGTCTGCCAGCTTGTCGATACCAGTGATCAGACCTTCTCTTGCATCTGCATTATACTTAATATCCTTTGCCATGATCAAAAACTCCTTTTCTCATTATAATGTAGGACAATTATTCTGCAATACCCAGAATTTCACTTTCATAAACCAGAACCAGCTCTTCGCCGTCCAGCTTGATCTTCTGACCAGCACCCTGGCTGATCAGAACAGTATCGCCCACCTTTACCTGCATGGGAATACGATTGCCGTTCGGAGCAAACTTGCCTTCACCGCACGCTACGACCTTACCCTTTGCCGGAACACCAGCCGGTGTCTTGGTTGCCAGAACCAGACCGCCTGCGGTCTTTTCCTCCTGATCTTTTTCCACCTTTATCAGTACTCTGTCTACCAACGGTTTCATTGTCATGATTCATTCCTCCTGCATACAAAATTATCACTTGTTTCTCAAACCTGTTAGCACTCAATCTTCCTGAGTGCTAATATCTATTTTACCAACTTTTCAGAAAAAATCAAGGGCTTTTGCGCAAATTTCAAGAATTTCAGATATATGCACAATTTTCCATCTTCCCAGAATGTGATAATGTAACACTTTCCACAAAATTCATGTCATTGCATCGTAAAGAAATGCGAAGTGCAATTGATTTGGCAAAAAATAAACTAACTAATACACGCTGTAATTTTACATTCTTCACATTTTACATTTAGAACATAAAATATACATCATATATACACTTGTCAAACACATACTTATAGTATAATGGAATTGCAAGGAAACCGGCGTATTTCGACAATGCCGGAGGGAATTGAGGATCTGCCCCGTCTGGGCATGGTCCAGAAAAAACAAATATTACATTATAAAAAATGAGGAAGGCGTGAAAATTATGGCACTGGAAAAAGTTCTTGTTGTGGATGATGACCCGAATATCTGTGACGTGCTGCGGATGTATCTGGAAAATGAGGGATATAGCGTAATACTGTCCTATGACGGCGAAGAGGCACTGGTAAAGTTCAATGCACTGAAGCCGGATATTATTCTTCTGGATGTTATGCTGCCCACCGTTGACGGCTGGCAGGTATGTCGTGAGGTGCGCAAAAAGTCCAGCGTGCCGATCATTATGATCACCGCAAAAGGCGACACTTTTGATAAGGTACTGGGTCTGGAACTGGGTGCAGATGACTATGTAGTAAAGCCCTTCGATACCAAAGAAGTCATTGCACGTATCAAGGCGATCGCAAGAAGAATCGGCAATTCTCCGGAAGAATCCGAAGTGAAGGAAGTCCGCTATGACAAGCTGTCCGTCAATATGACCCGCTATGAGCTGCGTGTAGACGGCAAGGTCGTTGATACACCGCCAAAAGAACTGGAACTGCTGTTCTATCTGGCATCCAACCCGAACCGTGTATACACCCGTGACCAGCTGCTGGATGAGGTATGGGGCTTTGAGTATTACGGTGACTCCCGTACCATCGACGTACACATCAAGCGTCTGCGTGAAAAACTGGAAGGCGTTTCCGACAGATGGTCTCTCAAGACTGTATGGGGCGTCGGCTATAAGTTCGAATCCGAGGAAGACGAATAAGTTCTGTGGAAATACCAGAAACTACCCGTACGCAACGTATGCGCCGGAGACGGATGCGGCAGACTTTCTTTATTCGTCTGCTGCTGGTGGTATTCCTGCTGATCGTGACAGTTATGGTGACTCTTGGTTACGCCATCAGCCGCTATAAACGGGATTATTACAATAATGCATTGCGTGCCTGCGATATCATGACAAGTGATATTGTGGAACACAACCGGAAATTCCCCAACGAAGATATGCTGCAGTATTATATCCCCGCCCAGATCAACAAAATTGCCGAGCAGCTGAACATCTTTATTTATCTCTTCAATGAAGAAGGGCAGTGTTTGCTTTGCAGCTGGAATACAGAACAGCAGGCGGATGATCTGGTACTGGATACAGCGATCCGCAGCGTGATGGAAAAAGAAGGCACTTATTTGACAGACCATGCTGCCGGAAAATTTGACCGTTCTATTGCAGAGCCTATGCTCTGCCGCGGTACAACGCTGACACTAACAGAAAACGGCGAAACAAAAACTTATTATCTGTTTTCCAGTTCCTTTACAAAACCGCTGAACGTCTACACATCGGATATGATATTTACCGGGATCCTTCTGGTCGTGGGACTGCTTCTTGTTTCCATCGTGCTGATCCTATACTCCATCCATGTCAAATCAAAACAACTGGATCAGCTTCTGACTTCTATGAAACAGTATGCCCAGGGTGACTATAGTCAGCCTCTTTCACCGGAAAAATACGCCGGAACAGAGCTGGAGGAGATCGCCATACTGGCAGAGACGATCAGCAGCCAGGCACAGCGTGCAGAAGAATCCAGCCGGCAGTTTGTATCCAATGTCTCACACGAGCTGCGGACGCCCATGACCATTATCAGCGGCTTTGTGGAAGGCATACTGGACGGTACGGTTACCAAAAATAAGCGCATGGAATATCTTTCCATTGTCTCTCAGGAAGTCCAACGGCTGAAAATGCTGGTTACTTCCATGCTGAATCTGACAAAGTTTGACGCCGGGACGATTCAGTTGAATTACCGGATGTTCACATTGAACGATACAGCATTCCGGACAGTACTCATGTTCGAAAACCGCCTGGAAAAACGGAATATCGCCATTGAAGGTCTGGATAGTCCACCGGTGCGTGTCTGCGCCGACCCGGATCTCATTGGTCAGGTGATCTATAACCTGGTGGAAAATGCCGTAAAATTTGTCAACGATGGAGGAACGATCTCCTTTACCTTCACTGACAAGGACAACGAATGGGTGTTTGCCATCCGCAACACCGGAAACGGCATTTCCAAAGAAGAATTGCCGAAGATTTTCGAACGATTCTATAAATCCGACTTTTCCCGCAGCCAGGACAAAACCGGACTGGGGCTGGGGCTGGATATCACCCGACGTATCATCCATCTCCACCACGCCCAGATCCAGGTGCGCAGCGAGGAGCATGTATACACGGAATTCGAAGTACGCCTGCCCCATATGGAACTGCCGGAAGAAGAGGAAACAGACAACCCGTCGTAATACGGATTGCCAAAGCCATCACATTCATAACAAGCGGACGGTATTCCGGCAGAAAGGTGCCGGTTCTGTCCGTTTTTTCATAAGGCGGCAAACACTGCTTTTGATATATTTTGTATTACCGCCGCAACACACTTGAAAGGAGCGTCTGCCAGATGCAGGAAGAAGAACAGAAGCCATTGATGCAGCCAGAATCGCCACAGACTGCCGTACCGCCAGAAGTACCGCCCCAGCACAAATGGCCGACAGAGGCACTGCCGGGAACTGGAACAAAACCTGCGGCAACATCAACACCTCCGCCTGCACCGAGTCATACAATCCCCCGACAGCCTGCACCATCGGTACAGAAGCCGGCATTGGGATATGTTCCACCGCAAAAGCCGGCAGCACCTCAAATGCAGCAGCCAAAGCCAGGCTATATCCCACCCCAAAATCCTGTGCCGCCCTATGTGCAGCGACCGAATCCGGGTTTTGTACCGCCTCATAATTCTGTACCGCCGCAGTTTCAACAGCCGGCGCAAGGATTTGTTCCGCCGCAGAATCCCATACCGCCTCAGCCGAACATGGGGCAGCCTGTACACGGCTGGGAAGCCCAGCCCCAAGGTCCTATGAACTGGTACCAGGACCAGCAGCCCCATTATGGCAACTGGCAGGTACCGCCCCAAGTGCCGCCGCAGACACCGGAAAAACCATCTATCACAGCGGCGCAGAAGGACAAACGTGCCGCATTCTGGCTGAAGATCGTTGCAGGTCTCATGGCAGCGCTGCTGCTTTACTGCATCGGCAGCGACATCATGGCATTCCGCCGGGGTGATACCAATGCCGTACAGACAACCAGCCAGACGGAGACAACGGATGCTGCTAAATCCGGTGCAGAGGTCGTGATCCAACAGCAGGATAAGCCTGATCTGGACACTTCTGCGGAAAATGTAGACGAAAACGGCGCTTATACCGTGGAAGGCGTGGCAGCTGCCGTCCGACCGTCCATTGTGGAAATCGACACCTACGGCGATGCCAACAGCACCATGCTCAGCGGCACTGGTTCTGGCATCATTCTCTCCGAGGATGGATATATCATTACCAATGCCCATGTACTGACCAACGGAAAATCATTCCGTGTCATCACATCGGACGAAAACGAATATGCCGCTCAGGTGGTGGGCAGTGATGCCAAAACAGACCTTGCTGTCATTAAAATTGAGGCAACGAGTCTCCCGGCGGCAACCATGGGCAATTCCGACGAAGTCGTCCTTGGAGAAGCAGTTGTCGCAATCGGCAACCCGGCAGGGCTCACCGGTTCTGTGACAAACGGCATTGTGTCCGGGCTGAATCGCCAGATTCGTTCCGATGCCACAGGCTATGACATGAACTGCATCCAGACCAATGCTGCCATCAGCCCGGGCAATTCCGGCGGTGCGCTGGTCAACATGTACGGTCAGGTCATCGGCATCACTTCTTCCAAATATGTCAGCTCCAGCTATGAGGGACTGGGCTTTGCCATTACCATCAATGAGGTACTGCCCATTGTAGAAGATCTCATTGAAAACGGGCATGTTTCTGACCGTGTTCGTGTGGGCATCACCTTTATTTCCCTAGAAATCGAAGAAGTACAGCTGGGCTTTGCGGATGAGATCGGCATGAAAGAAATTCCCGATGATCTCAGCGGCATCTGGGTCACGGAGGTCGCATCAGACTGTGACATTGCTAACACGGAATTGCAGCCCAATGATGTCATTCTCTCTGTACAGGGCGAAGCGGTCAGCAACTATGACAGTCTGTGCGCTGCCATTGCCGACCTGAAAGCCGGCGACGAGATAGAAGCACGCTGCCGCCGCTATCATGCAGACGGTACTTTTGAGGAATTCACCATCCGGTGCAAGCTGATGGAGGATACTTCGGGGAATTATTGATACATAAAAGGACTGTTGCAAAACAGCAAAATCCCGGTGGTCGGTGCAGTATTTGCATCGCATTGTTTCACCGTTTGATTTTGACTGTCTGCAACAGTCCCTTTTTGTTGTTATCAACAGGATTAACCCACCGTGGGATTCTCATTGACCTCGTCAATATAATTCTGCACCTGGTCATAGATGGCATTGACAGATTCATTCCACGGCACGCCTCTGGAAGTCGCACGAATGCCGTTGACGCTGCTGTCGAGCACATCCGTAACATCGGAAGAAATGCCATTATAGAAATCAAATACCGGATTTTCCAGCGCCATTTCATTCATGGTGTTCTTCATCTCGATCATTTCGTCTGTCCATTCATAATCGCTGACAAACTGCACGTCACTGATCTCCTGTGCACCATCGCTGATCTTGCTGAACCGGAAGCAATCCAGGAATTTGCCGACGCCCTCTGGATTATGGCCGCCCTTTACGAAACAGTAAGCATTGACACTGGTGGGGATATAGTACGCATCGGCCTTTTCATATTTCGGCACAGGCACGAAGAATACATCCTCACCGAATGTCTTGGACCACTGCGACTTTTCATTTCCCAGTGCCCACAGACCGCAGGGATAGAACAGCAGCTTGCCCTCACCAATGTAATAATCACGGGATGTCCAGCCGTAGTCACCAACACCAAGAGCAATATAGTCCGCCTGCCACAGCCCGTACATCCAATTCTGATAATCCTCAATGGCTTCATTTCGCAGGTTATTCACCAGCTTGCCGTCCTCCATGCCAATATACGGCACGCCAGTAGAAGCAGACAAACCGGATTCAAAATACCAGCTGTCAATACCATAGCGTTCCTCAGAGGTATCCACGAATTCCTCCAGCATGTCCTCAAAGGCATCCCATGTCCACTCATCTTTTTCGAGCAACTCTGCCGGGTCATCCAGACCGTTTTCGTCCATGGTCTTACGATTATAAATAATAACACAATTATCGCCGGTAACTTCAACGACAGCCATATAGTGCTTTCCATCCCAGATCATGGAATCATTGGCGTCCTTGACATCTTCCCACAGTTCAGAATCCAGGTCAATATAATCGTCATAGGGCACAAACATCCCCCGGACAGCACCCTTTGGGAATGCATCCCAGTTGCCGCCGTAGAAGAAGTCCACACCCTCATCGCTATTGATGGCATTTGCCAGGTTATCATAGCGTGCGCCATAGGTAGTCTGATGCCACTCGATCTCACCGCCATAGCGTTCCTGAAAGATCGCTAGCTCAATCGGTGTTGTTTTTCCCGTATCATCAGAATTGATGTCCCAGTCGGACATCCACTTGATGGTTTTATTCTCCAGTTCACCCGTCAGACGTTCATCTGACTTTGCCAATTCTGCCAATTCCTCACGGGTAGTAGCGGACATATCCTTTTTCGGGGTCTTATCCGCTTCTTCTCCCGAACCGCAGGCAGCCAGAGGCGCAGACAGTACAACGGCGAGCAAACAACTCAGCGCAATTCTTGCATATTTTTTCATGAATCACACCAACTCCTTTCTGCAAACGTACATAATTATTATAGCATATTTTCAGGTGTCGGCGCAAGTCACAAATTGCACGAGATTCAGAGACAATTTCCGTGAATATTCACAAGGGAGCAGTGATCACAAATAAAAACGAACCGCCGCAGGCAGCAATGACGTTTTTTAAAGATGGAAGAAGGAATATTCTTCGATGCTACGCTATAGTTTTTATCCCAGTCCCTCTGCTTGTGCAAAGGTCATACCGGGATGCAATGCCATATTCAGCGAACAAGCCAGCAAATCCCCGGCATGATCAATGAGCCTGTCCACATCTCTGGGCGTCACCATCATATTGGGACGATTTTTCGGTACACTCTTGCCGTAGATCCCTTGCACCGCCGTGTGCAGATCCACCACCGTAGGCACCCCTAGCGCCACTACTGGCACGCCCAGTGTGCGCTTTGACAATTCCGCACGGTGATTTGCTACGCCGCTGCCCGGCGAAATGCCGCTGTCACTCATCTGGATCGTCGTTCCCAAACGGGACAGCTCTGCACATGCCAGGGCATCCACTGCCACAACTGCTGCCGGCTGCACCTGACGGCAGACTGCCTCCAATAGTTCCGCCGATTCCATACCGGTCTGCCCTAAAACGCCCCCGGCAAGAACGCATACCGGGCGCAGTTCCGGCAGATATTCCAGTTCCTCCTCACTGAGCGCCGTGCGCAGATGACGTGTTGCCAACACTTTCGACGCCACACGAGGTCCCAGCGCATCCGGCGTAATGGCACGATTTCCCAGTCCGGCTACGAAAACGCATCCCTCCTTCGGCAAAAATCGCTCCAGTTCAGTGGCAAGTTCCTCCGCCATCTCCTCATACTGAGCACTGTTCCGTGAGAGCACCTCTGCCTCCAGCGTCACATAACGGCCTGCCGGTTTCCCGATCGGTGCACCGCAGGTGTCGTTCTTGATGCGGATCTCTGTGATAGAAAAAGTCTTTCCACGTGTTTCCTGTGTCACGCCGGGCAACTCCGGTGCAGCGGCAGTACGCTCTACGGCAAGGTCAGTACGAATGGCATCCATGTGAGAAACCTCCTGTTTTTGTGCAATCTGCTGGCTTTTCACGTCAAAACATTGTCGGCTTCCTCGAAAATACCTATTGCATTTTGGCGTGTTCTGTGGTATAATAAAGTTTAGTCACGGTGTTCTCTCGGAGAGCACCAGCATTTGGTCGTTCCATCTGCAAGGGAATTTTTCCAGCTAAAGACGGTACCGTGTCAATGCTGTTTTTAGTGTATGACGACAACTTTCCGGTTATTCGAGGAAATTCCGACCATATTATCTGAAAAGGAGATTTTAACTATGCCGAATATTCGTTCTGCAAAGAAGCGTGTAAAAGTAAGCGCTACAAAGACTGCTGCTAACAAGGCTCGCAAGTCCAACCTGAAGACCATGATTAAGAAGGCTGATACTGCATGTGCAGCAAACGCTGCTGACAAGGAAGCTGCAGTACGCGCAGCAATCAAGCGTGTTGACCAAGCTTGTGCAAAGGGTCTGATGCACAAGAATGCTGCTGCCCGCAAGAAGTCTCAGCTGGCGAAGAAGCTGAACGCAGCTGGCTAAGTTTTACTGTCAAAGCCAAATAACAAATCAGAGCGCATACCATCTGGTGTACGCTCTTTTTGTGCAATAAAAATGCAAGGGCGGATATCATCCGCCCGATTTTGTATGGATTTTCTGCTGTCCGGCGCTTAGAGCCTGTTTAGTATCTTGTCGTGCATGGATTTTTGAGTGAATTTTCGCTGATTTCAAGGCGAAAATTCGCAGGCGGGCTGTCGCCCGGCAAGAATTTTTAACGCAGAAAGCAGTAAAATTCACCGAAAGGACATGTGCGAAAAGGTGCTGAACAGGCTCTTATAGCGGCAAGCCGAAACTCACCTGCAAAGCGTGATCTACCCTTGTCATAGACGGTTCATCCAGTTCGCCCATACGATCTTTCAGCCGCCGTTTATCCAGTGTGCGGATCTGTTCCAGCAGTACCACACTGTCCTTTGTCAGTCCGCAGGTCGCCGCCTGAACGTCAATATGGGTGGGCAGCTTCGCTTTATCCTTCCGGCTAGTGATCGCCGCTGCGATCACAGTGGGACTGTGCCGGTTTCCGACATCATTCTGTACGATAAGTACCGGTCGGACACCGCCCTGTTCCGAGCCCACAACCGGGCTTAAATCTGCATAATAAATTTCGCCACGCTTGACCAGCATGGGAATCCCTCCTTATTCATGATGGTTTCCGTAATGCAACGCCGGCGCTATCGCCGCTTGCCGGTTCGCTGTTAGTATGCCCGTTCCCGAACATTTTAAACGCATCCAGCGTTTGCTCCATCATATTCCTGGAGGAGAAAGTGCGTTCCTATCGCCGATAAGACGGCAGCAAAAATTCCATGCCTGGCAAATTGCGCACCACACCGAACACCAAAAGCACTGCAATACTGCCCCAGAGCAGTATTTTTTCCCCACGGCTGTTTTTTTGCAGCCATCTGGGATGCCATATCACCCGAATGAGAATCGCTCCCACCCAGATCGGCAGCAGCACTGCGATCGCCAGATTTTCCTTTGCCGCACCGGAAAAATCCAGCTGCAATAAACGCATACAAAAATGGGTCACACCGCAGCCAGGACAGGCAAATCCCGTGATTTTCTGAAACAAACACGGAATCCGGAATGGCGTCAGCCGGGTCAGAATATAATACCCCAGTCCCAACGCTCCCAAAATCCCAGCAGTTTTCAGTTGTTTTCGGTACTGTCGAAAAAATGTGCTAAAACAGCTTTTTTCCATAATTCCTCCCGATTATCACAAAAGGGACTGTACGAGTCGTACAGCCCCTTTTCATTGCAAAAAATGATCCATTTATGCCAGGTTATTCAGTTCATTCTGAATAAGCGCATAAGAGACAATTCCCAGCCCCACGATGGAGAGAATCAGGTAAAGAATACCCGAATTGCTGGAGGGGATTCCCCGTGCCATTTTCACCTGATCCAGATATTCGCCTTCCTTGTACATCCAGTACCATGTGTAGATACCGCAGGTCACGATTCCCAGCAAGATGACAATGCCGCCAGAAGTGGCATTGGGATTGCCGGTCAGACGGTTGGTATCTTCTGTAATGGTATAGATCCAGTACAGACCATAGATACCGCAAGTGATAATGGAAAGGATGATGGACAGGGCAATATTCCGCTGCTCGATACCGCTGCCGCCGGGAGGAATGGGCGTTCCGGTGAACTGGGGCGGTGTCTGAGGCGGTACTGCATTTCCATTTGCTGCATTGTTTGCCGCATTGTTCTGGATTGTAGCACCGCAGTTGGCGCAAAATGCCACACCATCCGGGTTGTTGCTTCCGCAATTTGGACAAATCATAAGTATTCTCCTCATTTTGTATTTGGCTGAATCAGCCACATGATATTTCTCAATTATTATAGCACAATCCACCGTTAATGTCAATGGATTTGCACAATTTCATAAAAAAATGTCTCATTTTAGAGCCTGCTTCGTAACTTTTCTGCGTAGATTTTTGAGTGAATTTTCGTTGATTTCAAGGCGAAAATTCGCAGGTGGGCTTTCGTCCAGCAAGAATTTTCAACGTAGAAAGCAACAAAATTCACCAAAAAGATGCGTGGAAAAAGATACGAAACAGACTCTTATGTCTTACGATGCTGAAGTGGGAATATACGAGATAAGCCGTACCAGAAACCGCAGAAGTGTCAGGGAATCATCATTGTTCACCTCGCCGTCCTGACAGCAGTCTGCCACCCGAAGCTGGGCTTCATTGAACTGCACCGCCCCGGCGATCTTATGGTTCAGCAAAATGACATCTACCAGAGAAACCCTGCCATCCAGATCCACATCACCATAAATGGGATCTTCAGGTATTGCTGTGGTGGTGGTTGTCGTTGTTGTCGTGGTAGTTGTCGTTGTTGTCATCATTGTCATAGAAGGAGTCGTTTCCGGTTTCTTTAAAACTTCAATGTAAACTGATTCCGTGGAGCCGTCAGAGTACCCAGTCCCAATTGTAATGATGGCATAGCCCGGGGAAATCGCTGTCAATTCTCCTGTCAATTCATCAACATAAAGTACGCTTTCGTCAGACGAATAATATCTACAAGAATTTCTTGAACTCATTCCTTTGGCGCTCCAAGATGCAGAGATATAGTCTATTTCGCCTACATAAAGATAGGACGGGAAATATTCCAACGCAATCCGCATGGGCTCTTCTGTAGTGGTAGTTGTCGTGGTTGTGGTAGTCGTAGTCGTTGTCATTGTCGTAGAAGTAGTCGTTTCCGGTTTCTCTAAAACTTCAATATAAACCGTCTTGCTGTCTCCCGGAGAACCAATGATAATGCTCGCTTCTCCTGGTGCAATTGCTGTTAATTTTCCTGTAGAAAAATCAACTTGCAGGACGCTTTCATCGGACGAATAATATACGCAATACTGCCACCCACTATATCCGCCGCCAGTCCAATGCGCATCGACATAATCTGTATCTCCTACATAAAGATAGGACGGATACGAATCAACATAAACTCGCACAGGTTCTGTCGTTTCTGATGTTGAGGTAGTTGTAGGCATCATGGTAGTAGTCGTCGTGGTAGTTGTTGTAGTGGTGGTTGTTGTGATCGTGGTGGTTGTCATTGTGGTATCCTGATACTCCGGCATATATTTCCCAGTGACATTGCTGCCTCCCACAAAGAACTGCGTCCAGGTGAGGACGCCGCCATCCTTTGCAATGCCCACGCCGATGCAGTCAAAATCTGCGTCCAGAATATTTTCCCGGTGTCCCTGAGAGTTCATCCATCCTTCTACCACGTCTTCCGGCGAAGTATAGCCCTGGGCAATATTTTCTCCTGCACTCATATAGGAAACGCCATACGCTTTCAAAACAGTAAAGCATTTCGTACCGTCCGGTCTGGTGTGATCAAACAGTTCTGTACACTCCTCCGCCCGGACAGCCGCCGCTTCGTTCAGAACCGGTACGGCATAGAGCGGATCCAGCCCCTCTGCTGCACGTTCGATGTTGACCAGAGCAACTACCTGATCGGCATAAAATTGTAAATCCTCATCGGTCTCATTGGTAGACATTGCCGCCACCGGCACGGAACACGGCGGAATATGACCGCAGATACAGAATGCTGTCAGAGCAGCCATCATACAAGCGGCAATCTTTGTCATAAAACGTTTCATAAGATACTCCTTTCTGAGGTATCGTTTTCCTTTAGAATAGTATACCATATTTTCCCTTGTATAGCAATTGCCATTTTGCACAAATTTCGCCTAAGAATGACGGAAAGACAGATTTCTAAAATATCCGCACAGTCATCCGAATCACCGGGGCAGGCTGTCTTTTCTATGAATCATCCTTTCCGCAAAAAAAGAAATGTGAATCTTTCTCAAAACAGCTTGACAAGTACAATGAAACAGTGTAAAATAAAAGTGTTGTATCAAATTACAAACGAATCCCGGCAGCGCTTCGCCGGGAAACGCTGCGTTTTGAAACGTGTGCGTTTTGATTCATTACAGATGCCGGTCACAGCGGAATCAAACTTCACCTGTGGACGGTTTTCCATAAAGATTGCACAAACAGCGGCATTTCACAACATGACGCTGGAACTGCTTTTTCTGTTATTGACAGAAAATATCGGAGAAATGTGATCACGAAATTACGATATTCCCTTTTGATACGGTGCAGAATACCCTGAAGGGCGCACTGCCTGCCTCTGCTGGGTATGCGGTACGGCACTGCCCGGTAAAAAACGGGAAAAATTTCTGAGGAAAAATACAAGTGAATACGAGACGCACATGCCCCTTTGGCGAAAACGCCGCTGTGTTGTATAGATAGACAAATCAGTTATAAGGAGGTAGTGCATAGAGATGCAAGAAGTGAGTTTGGCACTGACGGTGATCCTCTGTGCGGTTGCGCTTTTGATCGGCGCAGGAATTGCCGGATGGCTTGCATACCGCAAGGGCATTTTAAAAGGTGTAGAACAACGAAAGCAACAGGCAGAAGCTGCCATCGGTTCTGCGGAAAAAGAAGCCGGACGCATTCTGGAGGATGCAAAAAAAGAAGCAGAATCCAAAAAGAAAAATGTTCTGATCGAAGCAAAGGACGAGATTTATAAGCTCCGTTCAGACGCAGAAAAAGAGATCAAGGACAGACGCTCCGAGATCGGACGGCAGGAACGCCGTATTCAACAGAAGGAAGAAAACCTGGACAAAAAGACCGACAATCTGGACCGCAAGGAAGAGTCTCTCAAGCGAAAGCTGAAAAACGCTGAGGAAAAGCTGGCGGAAGCAGAAGCTGTCAAGGAAGATCAACTCCAAGAACTAGAACGGATCTCCGGACTGACCCAGGATCAGGCAAAGGAATACATCCTAAACACCCTGGAAGACGAGCTTGTCCACGAAAAGGCTGTGAAGCTCTCTTATTACGAGCAGCAGCTCAAGGATGAATGCGAAGAAAAAGCACGCAGCTATATTTCTCTCGCCATTGCAAAATGTGCGGCAGATCAGGTATCTGAAACGGCAGTCTCCGTTGTAACACTGCCCAATGACGAAATGAAAGGCCGCATCATCGGCCGTGAGGGACGGAATATCCGCACCCTGGAGACCCTTACTGGTGTAGACATCATTATCGACGATACACCGGAGGCAATCGCTCTTTCCTGCTTCGATCACGTGCGCCGTGAGGTTGCCCGGATCGCACTGGAAAAGCTCATTGCCGATGGACGAATCCATCCCACTAAGATCGAGGAAATGGTCGAAAAGGCACGCCGTGAGGTAGAGCACCGTATCCGCCAGGAAGGCGAACGTGCTGTGCTGGAGACCAATGTCCACGGCGTGAACAACGAGCTGGTGAAGCTCCTTGGACGACTGTATTACCGTACCAGCTATCGCCAGAATGTCCTGGCGCACTCCATTGAAGTTTCCAAGCTGTGCGGTGTGCTGGCATCAGAGCTGGGCGTAGACGCAAATTTGGCACGCCGTGCCGGACTGCTCCACGATATCGGCAAAGCACTGACCGCCGAGATTGAAGGCTCTCACGTACAGATCGGTGTGGATGTATGCCGAAAGTACAATGAGAACAACGAGGTCATTCACGCTATTGAAGCCCATCACAACGATGTGGAACCGAAAACAGCTATTGCATGTATCGTACAGGCTGCCGATGCCATTTCTGCGGCACGTCCGGCAGCAAGAAGCGAGAACTATGAAAACTACATCAAACGGCTGCAAAAGCTGGAAAGCATCTGCGCATCCTATGAAGGCGTGGAAAAATGCTATGCACTGCAAGCAGGCCGTGAGATCCGTGTTATGGTCGTACCTGAAGTCATCAATGACGAAAAGATGGTTCTGGTGGCACGCCAGATCGCAAAGCAGATCGAAGCCGAAATGGACTATCCGGGTCAGATCAAGGTTAATCTGATCCGAGAGAGCCGTGTAGTAGATTACGCAAAATAAATCCGAATCAAAATATATAAAAACGTCCCCGATACCGGTTTGTGAACCGTGTCGGGGACGTTTTTGTTGCATATCTCACACGTATTAGAATTAATGTTATTTCTTTTCTGAGATCCGCATGGAGATATCAAAGCACTTTACAGAATGGGTCAGTGCGCCCAGAGAGATGATATCCACACCAGTTTCCGCAATACTGCGGATGGTCTGCTCAGTGACATTGCCGGACGCTTCCAGCAATACTCTGCCGTTTACCAACTGCACTGCCTTTGTCATTTCCTCACAGCTCATGTTGTCCAGCATGATGATATCTGCACCAGCAGAAAGTGCCTCTTCCAGTTCTGCCAGAGTGCGCACTTCTACTTCGATCTTCACCATGTGACCGATCTTCTTGCGCAGTGCCGTTACTGCCGGAGTAATACCGCCGTATGCGTCAATATGATTGTCCTTGAGCATAGCGCCGTCAGACAGGTTGTAGCGGTGATTCTTGCCGCCGCCCACTGTCACGGCATATTTTTGCAGGGGCCGCAGTCCCGGCAGAGTCTTTCTGGTATCGGTGATCTGTGCGTTTGTCCCGGCTACCAGTTCCACACAGCGGTTTGTCGCCGTAGCAATGCCGCTCATATGCTGGAGAATATTCAGTGCTGTGCGCTCGCCCTTGAGCAGCGTCTTGGTGCTGCCGGTAATGGTGGCGATAATGTCGCCTTTCTGTACCTTTTCTCCGTCATGGATGCGGATGTCCATCTCAAACGCACCGCCCACCAGTTCGAACACACGCTTTGCAATGTCAATACCGCAGAGGATGCCGCTGTCCTTTGCCAGATAATAGGCTTCGCTGGTATGGCTGTCGTCCAGGAGATTGTCTGTGGTCACGTCAATGTAATGAATATCTTCATCCAGTGCTGTGGTAATCAGCCGGTCGATGTAAGTTTGTTGTAGCATAATGCAGTTCCTTTCGCTTTTTTGCCGCAGGCGACAATGAAGTTTTTTGATCCAGCAATTTTTCAAAAATGCTGGCGAGGTCCAGGGCGAGGAGCCCTGGTCGCCGCTGCAGCGGCGAAACACCCCGGCGCATCCTTTTGCGCCGCGGAGAGGGTGGTGAGAAAAAGCGGTAGCTTTTTCGAGGCGGGGCGAACAAGACCGCCCCGCCTTGTAAAACCATTTCATTCAGTGACATTCTGTAAGCGTTCCAGTGGAACATTTACAGCGAATCCCTCTGAATTCTCTCTTAATACATTAAAGTACTTCCTTCAAAATCAAATACGCCACTGTGGCAAGAGATTTTGCTTCCACATAATCCGCATCCACAATATAAGGCTCAGAGATCAGCTGATTGCGAATCTCCGTAATACGAGCCAATCCCTCGGGGAGCCTTTCCTTATTGGGAATGACAAAATAATTTTCCTGCATGATCTTGCGGATCTCCGTGCGAAATCCCTTGGGCAGCTTTTTGGCATCAGGATTTACCGGGAATATCGCTTCTTCAAAGGTCTCCGGTGCATCCGGCAGCTTTTTGGCAATATCCAGCGCCGCCTGTCTGGAGAACACCAGAGCTTCCAACAGAGAATTGCTGGCAAGACGGTTGTTGCCATGAACGCCTGTGTGCGAGCACTCTCCTGCTGCATACAGATTGGGGACAGTGGTCTCGGAATTGGTATCCACCTGAATGCCGCCCATGAGATAGTGCTGGCACGGGAAAATGGGGATGGGTTCCTTTGTCATATCATAGCCCTGTTCCATGACTTTCTCGTAGATCATGGGGAACCGGTTCCGGACAAAATCCGGGTCTTTGTAGGAGATATCCAGGTAGAATTCATCGGAATTCGTCTCCCTGCTCTCCAGGATAATGGAATGGGAAACCACGTCCCGAGGTGCAAGCTCCAGCCGTTCGTCATAACGATCCATAAAGCGTTCTTTTTTGCAGTTGAGCAAATATGCACCCTCGCCCCGGACTGCCTCAGAGATCAGGAAACACTCTCGTGTATGGCGATTATTGAATGCCGTGGGATGAAACTGGATCAAATGCAGATTCCGAATCTCTGCCCCGTTTTCATAGGCAAAAGCAATGCCGTCGCCAGTGGCAATTTTAGAGTTGGTCGTAAAACCGTACACACGACCGATACCGCCGGTGGCAAGAAGCATAAAGTGGCTGCTGTAAACCGTACAAGAACCACCCTGGAGTACATTAACAGAAAAACCCGTGGCAGTCTTTTTCATCCCCACCATCATGGCATGTTCCAAAATGGTCACATTGGGCAGAGTCTTGACCTTCCGGATGAGCTTGTCCAGGATCTCTGCCCCTGTGGCATCCTTGTGGTGGAAAATCCGGTGGCGGGAGTGACCACCCTCCAGTGTCCGGTGCAGCTCACCGTCTGCCATCCGGTCGAAATCTACGCCAAAATCCAGAATGGTCTGGATCTCATGTGCAGCATGGGTAGTCAGAATGTGCAACGTTTCCGGGTTATTTTTGAAGCCCCCGGCAATCATGGTGTCATGCTCGTGAAGCTCCACAGAATCCTGGGGAGAATTGTACACCCCAGCAATGCCGCCTTGCGCCAGAGCAGAGTTACAAAGAGTCAGCTCCTGTTTACAGAGCAGCAGCACCCGGCAGGTGGAAGGCAGATTGATGGCGCCATAAAGTCCGGCGGCACCGCAGCCCACAATAATCACGTCAAAAGTATTTTCCATAACATTCACGCTTCCTATCCTTATTCCAGCATTCATACGATTTTCACCTGGAATTCGTATCTGTACCTGCATTTCTCCCTGTCAGCGGCAGCAAAACATCGCATAGCCGGCAGAGGGTCATGATTGGATCTATGATTTATATTAGTATAGCATAAGATGACAGGTTTGTCACTACTTTTTCTTCGTTTTCGGAAATTTGCGCAAAATGAAAGGCGAAAGCTGTTAAATTTTTGACAAGCTGAAGCAGAGACGTTGGAAATGAAAGCGATTTTGCGGTATTGATACCGGCTGATACTAGGCAATACGACCGATAGAGACACAGTGTGCCGTATCTTTGTATTGCAATGACAAGCCGGATTCACGGGATATAAAATCAATCTACCCAAAACAAAAAGCCGCAGCACTCGGCTGCGGCTAAAACTGCAATTATTCTCCACGTTTCCGTGCCTTTAATGTAAATCGTTCAGCATCTACCAGAAACCGCTTATGGATTCCCGAACCAATCACACCGACACCGTCCTCCGCTGTCACGTGAAAAGAGATCTCTCTGCCGCTGACAGCGGTTACCTCTGCAGTAGCTGTCACCGTCAGCCCCGGCGGTGTTGCCGCATCATGGCTGATCTCCAGCTTTGTCCCCACGGTAGTCTCCCCCTCTGCAAGAAAGGGAGCAACAGCATTGCATGCCGCCTGTTCCATGAGCGAAGCCATCATAGGCGTTGCGAATACGGGCAGCGAACCGCTTCCCACTGTCATTGCCAGATTCGACATATCAACCGTCACAGAAGCTGTGCCGGATGCGCCAATTGTAATTGGTTCCATACAAATTCTCCTCCATTTTGATCAATCAGACGCACTGGATTCTATGGTTTCTTCAGATGGATCGGGCAGCACATCCAGTGCACTCGGTGAAATAATGTCGCCCAGAATGCGGTCATAGGTCAATGTGTCAAGCTTGTCGTTCTTTTCCTGCATGGGCATGTAGTTGGTGGAATACACCGGCTCTGTTTCCATCTCATTCATCATAGACTGGATAAAGCTGTCTCTGGGGGCATCGATCAGTTCCATGACCAGATAGGGCGCATAGAACGTGGAAACCGCCTCCTCCGGCAGCAAGCTGGTATTCAGGTCGTAATTGCTCCAAAGGATATACCGCTGCTCATACAGCGTACTGCAATTTTCACTGGTAATATTTAGCTGACTGTAAATGCCGTCATCACCGCGCAGAGATGGGAAATGATCTCCCACAAAGAGTACGATGGTCGGTTCGTCCACTTCTGCAAGGCGATCCAGGAAATCCGCCAAACCGTTTGACGAATGCTGCAAGCGGCTCAGATAGTTGACAAATTCGTCCTCGCTGTCCCCGTCTGTATAGGGCTGATGATTCTGCATCGTAGTAGCGTGAACATAGAGGGGCTCATCTGTAGCATCAATGAGCGCTTCGATCTGGTTATATACCACATTATCATCAATATACTCCCCATAGGTGTTCACCGGCACGGTGAAATCATCCTCGAAGATCATCGTGTCAAAGTTGAACTGTCCATAGATCCGTTTTCGGCTGTAAAAGCTGCTCTGGAAGGGATGGACATAGGCAGTGGAATAACCCCAACTCTTATAATAAGACGGCACAGTTGGCTGCTGACGCTCCAGGAGCATTCTCTGGGGCATATTGGGGTCATTGATGGATTTTACCGGCAGCCCAAACAGCAGTTCAAATTCTGTCCGGACAGTATAGCTGGCATAAGTCGGCACGATCAATGTACCCTCATAGCCCTCAGAAGCCGCCTCGTCCAGACCGACATAATACTGATCCAGATCTGTATATCCCAGTTCCTCCAGCTCATCCGAAAATGCCCGGAAATCCGCAAAGGATTCCGACATGATCTCAATGACATTTGGCTTTACGCCGCTGTCAAATTCCAAATCAGGCACTTCTTCTGCCAGATATTGATCTAGCAGATGGGAACTGTCCTCCTGATATTCCTCCGGCTCTTCCAGTTTATTGGAGAGGTTCTCCGACCCGGTTTGCATGAAAAAGGCAAGGAATCCGTTGTTTTCGAACTTTTCATTGAGAATAAAAGTATTATCCGCCGCCTTGGTATCCAGCTGGAACAGGGCATACACCGGCTTTGAGACGAAAGGCACCGTCACCACCATGACGCAGGCAATCAGGCACGCCAGCCCCGGTACAAGCCGCTTTGACAGCTTCACACGGGCATTGAACCTTGGATTGAACCAATACGCCGCCAATATAAACGCCACGCAGATAGAAAGATAGAGGATCAGCCTGGGCGTGATTTTGATGTACGCAAAGGACGTGAGACTTTTCAGACTCCTGGCGAGCTTCATATCCGTCATAATGAGATGATTGCCATTTGTGTTATATTTAAACAACTCTGTAATGCTCAGGGCCATGTACAAAATGCTTTCCAGCAGCATAGAGAACCAACCAGAACGAAACAGCAGCAGTGCACCGAGAAAGATCAGTGCTGCAATGAGAATATTGAACAGCATAATGGTAGGGTGATCCGAAATGAACAGCACCAATTTGCTGGGATATTTGTCCTGGTTCAATTCCGCCATACAGACGATAAAAATCGGATAAAGCAGCAGCAAGATCCGGTTTGTCATGGGATACCGCAGGGTATTATACGACCGTTTTTCATGGACAGACCAGCACCATGCACGCAGAGAAGAAAAACGTGCACTCCATGTCTTTTGTTGTTTCATGCTATGACATCACCTTTATTTCAAACAAACTGCATTCCCGGGAAACAGCAGGAACTGTTCCGGAATGCTCCTGTAGCGATCAATATAGGATTACTATAGCACAATTTCGCCTGTTTCGCAAGAGTTCTCACAAAATACTCATTGGATTTTCACCGGATTTGTAACTTTGGATTGAAAAGCAAGAAAGATTTCCGTTGATTTTGTGCAAAATGAACCCAGCAGAATCCGTTAAGAACCGGTCAGATGATTGCGATATCGAATGCTGCTGTAGGGAAATTTTGTTGAAAACGTCCCACTGGGACGTTTTCAAGATTTTGCTTATTGAGAAAGGTTACACAAGGCGGGGCGGTCTTGTCGCCCTGCCTCGAAAAAGCTGTCGCTTTTTCTCATAACCCGAAGGTCGTCAGTTCAAATCTGGCTCCCGCAACCAAGAAAAGTGCCGAAAACACGTTGTTTTTGGCACTATATTTTTTTACATTTTTACAGAAAAATTGATTTTGACCCCAATTTGACCCCAAAACATCAAAAAAGAAAAGTGGAGCAGGACAACATATCCTGCTCCATTTCCTTTATAGATTGACAATTACCACAAATTCACCCTGCTGCAAAACGATCTCGTTCACAGGTGTTGGCGTGGGCGGGTACATTGTGACTAATTTCTGGGCAATGGTGGTTTGCAGACACTGAATACCGTATTGCAGATCGTTCGCCTCGATACTCATATCCTCAAAGTCCACAGGGTTCAGCAGAAAGCAATTTGGCATTGGTGTTACAGCGATTGCATAGGACTGCACTTGCGGCATACTGGGCAGAGTGAAAAACTCCTCCATGACCTTCATTTCCTCTTGTTTCTGACTGTCCAGAACGTGCGTGTAAGTATCCAGCGTAAACGAAACCGAGGAATGCCCAAGCAGAATTGAAGTGGTTTTTGCGTCCATGCCTTGTTCCATGGCACGGGTGGCAAAAGTGTGTCTGAGTGCGTGGAAGGTGTAGTGCCCAAGACCAGAGGCTTTCAAAATTTCATCATAGGCATCCTTGAACGTTCTGGGTTCCAAGTATCCGCCAAATGGATTTGTCACTAGAAAGCCGGAGTCCTGATAGGCAGCACCAGCTGTCATGGCATCGTTCTGCTGTACATTTTTCCATTGCTGTAACTCGCTTGCGATATTGGGAATCAAGGGAATAGAGCGGATAGAATTCTTTGTTTTTGGCTCCTGAATAACGATCTCTGTGGAATTGCCCACGCCGTTGTAATCCACTTTGGGCAAACGGTTTATTGTGCGGCGGATAGAGAGCATTCTCTTGCCGAAGTCAACATCTTCCCAGCGGAGTCCCAGCAGTTCACCAAGACGAATTCCTGTTGCAAGTGTCAGACGGATGAAAATGCCGTACCGATATTTGTAACTGGTGTAGATAAGCTTTTGCTGCTCCTCACGGGTGAGAATCTCGACCTGTGGTTTTTTATTGCGTGGCAGACTGACCGCATCACAGGGGTTGAAGTCGATGTAATGCTCCAGCACCGCCTGATTCATTGCCTTGTGCAGGCAGCGGTGAAGATTCAGAATGGTCTTAGGAGAAAGCCCCTGCGTATTCTGCTTGTAGTTGTAGAAGTCCTGCAGGAGCTTTGTAGTGAGGTCTTTCAGCTTGAGCGTAGGGAAAGCTGGTGCAAGGTGATTTTCGATGTAGCCCCGATAGCTGACGTAGGTGGACTGCTTGACCTTGTTTTTCATGTAGGTTTCCAGCCAGAGTCGCAGCCAGTCGAGAAAGGTGGTGGAAGTCGGGTCAACGTGTTTCTGAAAGTGAATCTTGTACTCCTCTTCGTGCAGCTTTTGAATTGCCTCTGCCTTGGTTTTGGCATAGTAGGAGATGCGTTTCGGCTTTCCAATCTCAAAATCGTAGCCCGCTGTGACACGAATCTCAAATCTGCCGTCTGCCCGTTCCCGAATGCTGCCTTCGTTGTGGTTTCTCTTTTTTCGTTCCATATCGGATACCTCCTATGTGATTTTATGGTATTGTTGTATATCCGATTAAAATGGATTATTTTGTCTGAGCCGATAGTAGGAGGAACGAGAAATATTAAGTGCCTGCAACGCCTGCGAAACCGAGATTTCTTTTGCATCAATTTGTTTGACTACAGTGTCCCAGTTCTCCGGTTTTGTAATTGCCGGACGACCAAATCTGACATTTTTCTTCATAGCGACATCAATTCCTTCACGTTGCCTTCTCCTGATTTTCAGGCGTTCATTTTCCGCAATACTCCCAAGCACCTCAATCAGAATCGCATTGATCATATCCATGACCCACATCTGCTCAGGGGGAAAGTCAGTAAGCGTAGTCGGTATATCAAGTATGCGTATATGAACCCCCATATCCTTAAAATATTCTAGGGACACGCTGAATAAAAGCGATAGTTGAAAAAAACCGCACCAATCATT
>NZ_DXUU01000032.1 GCF_019417665.1 Ruminococcus sp. | reverse complement strand
TATCCTGTCCAGGTATCCCAAGATCAGTGATATCCTTTTTTGTCACTTTCTCAGCGTCGGACACATGCCCCTGACCATCATTTGCAAACTTATAAAAACCCTTGCTGTGCGGTGTATGTGTGGGGTGGGTGTACACCGTATCGCTGTCTGCAACCGTGCTCTCGCTGCCGTCCGATCCTTTTAGGGAGATAGTAGAGCCGAATTTCTTCAACTCATATTTTATCCCAGATGACGGCATACTGTTTCCAGAATTCGCAATACCTCCAGATGTGCCAGAGCTTGCCCCTTCTGTAATTCCACTTGCCCGAATTCCCACCTGAATCCTGCTGCTGGAAGGATCCGACATCGGTATCTCAATGGTAGTGATAGGCATTATCGTTGGCACGGTTTCTCCTGGCAGATATACTTTGACATTTGTGCCAATTTTAAAATGCGAAATATCAGCCTGCACATCAGCAATGTCGATTGCTTCCACATCGATGGAATGCAATGCACTTTGATACCCAAGAAGCCACTGTGCAGCAGTGTGCAGGAGAGATGCATGATCTTCATCATCCCATACAACCGTTTTTCTGATAAATCCGTATTGTTCTACGCCGGACTTGCTATAAATCATATCGCCAGATTTTACAAGATCCGCACTGACAAACGATGCAATAATAGATGTTGCTGCATTATCATCCTGTTTCGTGATATTGTCCCGCACATCGTTCCCATCATTTTGTGCCCCTGTTTTCCTGCCTAAAGGCACTACCGCAGTAATAATCTCTGTTCCGTCAACCTCTTTTTCACAGTTCATGAGATTCTTGGTATATCGTATCTCTTGGTCACACATCTCATTCGGTTCTGCAAGCCAGTCAATGATACCGGCGCAGTCTGGCTCTGCTGTGTATGTAATACGCAGGAATCCCCCTAGAGGTTTAATCAATTTTTCGTTAATCTCACTCCAATACGATGGCCGCTGTGTGCTGGAACGATGGATCGTCCCGACATTTCCGCTTTCTGTTACCTTTTCCACAGTTACTGTTCCAACACGGAAACAATGAGATTTGTCTTTTACAGCCGTATTATACATTTCAATATACTTCCGCAACGCCTGCTCTGGTGTCATGCTGGAAATAGAATACACCGGGACGGGTTCGTCGTTCAACCAGGCAAGTGCGCCCTCGCTGTAAAATAATCTTGCGCCATACATGGATTCAGAATACCCTGTAATCCTGCCGTAGTACAACAGCTTTTCATCCTGCCAGATCTTTACTAGAGACTTCATGCATCCGATCTTCTCATAGATACGGTTCTGCGGATATACTGTAAATTCAAAACTGTCCACAGCATTGACAGATAGATTCAGCATGGGATCTTCACAGTACTGTATCCCGTTAGCAAGACCCGTCTGGAAAAGCAGAGATCCATCAATTTCGGTTTTGTACATGATCACAATCCCCTTTCTAGCCATTTTGCCTGAACCTTCAATTCTCCTGGTTCAGATCTCACAAAAGCAAATTCTGACGATTCTCCGCCTTCCACCACAAAATCCGGTATCATGTCCTGCCAGCCCGTCCCTACCAATTCGTCATTGTTCAACCCATCATATTTAACGCCGCTTTCGTTTCTGGAAATCACACGATAAAGATAATACTGGTTTTCCGCATAGAGCATCGGTGAAACCGGCGATGTCCCGTTATTATGGATTGTCATAAAGATTGCTCGAAAAGCATCTTCAATATTCCCGGTCACGCTTTGACCCGGATTTGTATAGCCGGCAACAGAGCTTGTCTTACTTTCCAGCGCATAATTATATGGCTCACAATTTGCTGTGATTGTTACCGTTCCAAGCTGTCCGTCTGGCAGCAGAGCACCAACAGATACACGACCACTATAGTAATGATTTTTATCATCATCCAGAATCACTTTCATTTTCCTGCCGTGAAGCTTCGCCTGAAGAACAGCATATGCACTATTCAACTCCATTCGGCTGCACATAAATGTGAATTCAAATTTTAGATCCCTGTTTTTATAGGTGATGTCTCCGAAATACTCTGTATAGTCCAGCACACCGTCTGCGCCTGGAATGCTTACAGTCATATAATTGGGTTCTGCTTCTCCTATCTCATATGAATTCAGGATCATTCCGAACACATTATAAGAGTGCATTCCATCAAAGCTTACACCTTTCATATTGTAGAGACACCTCTTTTCGATCTCGTCTGTAATGTACCAAGCTCACGGTTCATTTCGGGGGCAAGTAGTTTCGCAACCGTCTTTTTGTCCATTGTGATCTCGTGACCGGACACTGTGAGGATCTGCGGCAGTAGTTCCGACAAAAGCGACAGGATCGCATACAGCATATCTTTCATACCGCCATTTTCCTCCTGTACTGCGCTTCTGACGTAGCTTTGCAGTGTACTGATTGGTGCGACTGCCTCTGCACCTGCTTCACCGCCAATCATAGCTGCCCCAGTATCAGGGTTCAGTCCAAAGATTGTAGGCTGGTTCAGCACTGCGCCTTTCGCATACCACTCAATTCCAAAATGTGGGACAGACGGAGGATCAATGCTGAATTCTCCTGTCATACTAAAATGCGGCAATTTGATTTCTGGAAGGCTCCAATTAAAGTCAAATATCCCTTTGAGCCAGTCAACAACGCCACTAACAAATGTTTTGACCGCACCGAATTTCTCTGAAACAGCCTCGTAAATACCGGAAAATGTATCCTTAAATCCATTCAGGAAACCACTGAGATAACCAGAAACGGTATTCCATAATCCTCCAAAAATATTGACCATGCCATTCTGCATATTCAGAGCACCATCTGTTGCTCTGTCCATATCTCCTGTGAGCAGTCCGACAATCATGTCAAACGCACCTTCAAAGGACTGGAATATACCCTCAATCACTTGAAAAATGCCATCAAGTGCAGAGATAAACCCGTTTAGAATACCAGTAACATACGACACAACGTATGCAAATACCGTTCCAATCACCGCAATAATCGGCTTTAACCAGTTTAAATTTTCCCCGATTTCTTGAAAATGCTCTTTCCACTTTGGCAGATGCTCTGCAATTGTGCTGCTGATTGTTGAAATAACAGGCGATATAAATGCAGACAGCGTACCGATTGCCGTTGCTACTGCATCACATGCACCGCTAAATAATGACATTGCCGTACTAGCAGCGCCACCACTCTCTACGAACGCAGACAACTTTTCTGTTAATGGCGAGACCGCTTCTTTCAAGTCATCCCATGCGCCTTTCAATGCATCCAGCACCGGCTGAAATGATTCTGACACAAATGAAGCGACAGACTGTGCCTTATCCCACCACTCCCCTAGTTTATCTTTGAACTCACCGATTTTCGGACTGATTTCTTGAAATTTTTCACTTGCCTTATCCACCAATCCAGACAATTTTTCCATTGCAGGATTGACAAATTCCTGTAAAATTGGTTCGCCGACTTCTGCTTTAAATTGCCGCCATTTTTCCGTCAGATTCGCCTGCGTATTTGCATACTGGTCTGATTCTTTTGCAGCTTGTCCAACCGCACCGGATGCAGTCATCATGTTCTGTGCGTATTCCAAACGGGTTGCTTGTTTTGTAGCTTCATCCAACGATTGCCATGCCTTGGTATCTGCAACAACACCTTTTTCTATAGCATAAGCTGCCATCTGTGTATCATTTGCAAACAAACCAATTGCTTCGCCGCCTTCATAGGATCCGTTCAAGAAGCTATTCAGTGCCCCCATAGAATCATCCAAAGACTTATCCCAGAATGCAGCTGCATCCGAAGCAAGACTAAGACCATCTGCGGCAAGCGTCGTTGCTGCTTCCACGTCAAAACCAAGCCCCTTGAATTTTGCCGTCATAGAGGTCATGCTTGCTGTCAGGCGTGTGTTGACAACGCCTGTGGCACTTGCCACGGCATCCAACTTCTTCTGCGCATTCTGAGCGTAATCACCCATAATCTGATCAAAGGACGAATTTTCCGCAGATACTGCCGCAGCGGCTTCTACGGCGTCTTTTCCGAATTCAACCAGCTTTCTTCCAGCTTCTGCTGCAAGTTCAATGAGCTTGGTAAATCCTTTTGCGATCAGATCTGCAATGGCGCCTTTCATGACAGTAAATTTACCATCCGTATTTTTCGCTTCATCGCCAAGGGTGCGGACGGAATCGCTTGCCTTGTCCGAAGAATCGTCCAGTTCGTCAACCGATTTTTCAAGCTTATCATCCGACTTTTTCAGATCATCCGTTGCATCTTCGACAGACTTCAGAATGCTTTTATTATATTCCAGCCCGGATGAAAGCGTCTTTATTTTATCAGCTGTTTTTTTCGCCTCATCCCCGCTTTCTCCCTGGCGCAGACAAAGGTCCTTATATTCTGTTTCAAGGGCATTCAGTTCCTTTTCCTGTTGCTTGATTTTTTCAGTCAGCTCTTTTAAGCCAACAGAAGCCGACTCTGATTTGTCTCCAAAAGAATCCGTTTCCTTTGCCGCATCACCAAGCGCATCGGATGTTTCTTCAATTTCTTTGCTGTGTCGAAATGCAGATTGAAATGCTTTTCCAATCTTTTTAAATGCCTTAGTCATACGGCTGTCGGCATTTTCTGCATCGCTCTGTGCTTCCTTAATCGCTTTTTTCGCTTCTTCGTTTTTTACGGCGATCGTGCCGAATAACTTAAACAGTTCGATGTCTCACACCTCCTATCAAAATTTCTGCGCTTGCCCAAATGTCATGTTTTGAAATTTCTTCACGTTTGCCGCCGCCAGCTTTGCACAGTCCTCTTTGCGTATGCCGCTTGTGCCATGTGGTTTTTCTTGAGCACACTCATCCATGAACTGCTGGAATGACTTTCCGTGCACCTTGTGCAAGAAAAAATCCCAACATTGCTGCTGGGATTCCTCCTCATATATTTTGCACACAGTTTCACAAAATGTATGCTGCTCCAGTGCAATACCGAGCAGCTGCATCGGGTTTGCATATCGTCGGAATATCAGTTCTTGGAATCCTGCGATTCCTCTTCCGCCGCAGATGGCAGCAGCTCCATGAAAAAATCACGCATCCCCTGAGATGTGAACATGGTGCGCAGCATGGCGGCATATGTACCAGCACTTGTCTTGCCGATTTCCTCTTCTGATTTTCCTGTCAGAGATGCGAGAAGCTGTTTCAGAATTGGCTCACACTTACTGTAATTTTTCAGAATAATAGCAACAACTTTTACCACAAGCAGTGCACCTACATCACGTATTGTTCTGTCGCTGCTAATAGCAGTTACTGCCCTTGCAACGGCAGGATCCTCTGCCATAGCTGCGATTTCGTCAGATCCAACAGCAGAAATTGCAGCAAAAAGGAGACCGAGATCATCCGCAGCCAGTTCACGCATTTTGATATCTTTTTGCATCATATATTACACCTCGCTCAAAGATGCCGCAGAAACTGTATCGATCATTTCTGGATAATAGATACTGATTCCGAGACTTGTCATTCTGTCGTTTTCCGCATATCCACGATACGCCTCAAAAGTAAGAGGCAAAACAGATGCCTCAAAGCTTTTTCCATCGATCTTAGCGCCGCTTGTACAGATTGCGTAATTAAAAATAACGATAATAGGCTTTCTGTTTTCTACAGTTTCGCCGACATAGGCAAGATTTTTTGCCCAATGTTCATCTTTGATCTCGTTGCCTGTATGTCCGATGCTGTATCCGCTTAACGCCTGCGTATTACTCATTGACATAAACAACGCCTTGCTTAGGATTTCAGGTGTAAGATCAAGTGCATTCACTGTGAGGGTCCCAGATTCCCCCGTTTTAACAACTCCACCCTTTACCTTTACGCCTACGCCGTCAATCGGCACATCGTATAGTGTGCTCTTGATTTCAAGGCTGTTTCCGCCGGATGTTGCACACAAAAGGGATTCGGCAAAATTAAACGCCGATGTGTCACTCCCCGACGATGATGATTTCAGTTCCAGACCGACGTGGATTGTGCCGGCACCAAGCAACACCCTGTCCATTGTTTTTGATGTCATTCCATGCTGACCTCTGTACATTTACATCACACTCCATTCCTGATAATTCAGATTGATTTGCAGTTTCTTGATTTTTGCATCATCCATTGGCACAGCAAGTGCACTTTGATAGTGGATCGCAATGGCATAAACGCCGTTTTTGATTTGATAAAAACCAGAAACACGTGGAAATGCATCACGAATTTTTGCGTGTGCATCCTCCAGCGTGCTCCATCTTGTCCCGATACCCGTCAGCAGAAATGTGCCCGACATCCTGCCATCTTCTGTTGTAACTGGACTGCTGCTGCAATGTCCAACGAAATACAAATCCGGCAGTTTCCCATCAGTACTGTAAATCTCATACTGATAAGGCAGACCGTATTCTGCCATTCTTCCTGCAACCGCTTCCAATAGTTCTTTTGTCATTTCATCTTCTCCCTGAGCAGCTGCGCCATACGATTTTCTGCCAGCGGCTTTGTCTGATCAAATGCGTGCTGTAGTGTATGCCGTGGCATTTTACCGTCTGTCTTGTAAAACTCTGTGCCGTCTTTCCCTTTCACGACAACGACCTCACCCTGATATGTCGGCTTGCGCTTTCCAATATATCCTTCCACAGGGATGTACCACGGCGTTTTTCTGCCATCTCCGTTTGAGGCATGGACACCTGTGCCAAATTCATTCCAGATAGCATTTTCCAGCGGGCTGCCTACTGTCACTTCGTTTTCAGTAACGACATGATCCCAGGAATTTTTCAGCTGTCCGTTGTCCACTGGGGAATCAGAAGCAGCAGCAGATTCAAGCTCCGCTCCTACCTCTTCCAGGTATCGTCGCACCGTACTGTCGAGCAGATCACATGCTTTTACTGTATAGGTTTCCAGGCTCACTGTGCCACACCTCCCGTGTACCGCAGGTATATTTCCAGCTGAGAACCATCTCCCATTTCCATAGGATTGTCAATTTGCAGCACATCATACTGCTTACCTTTGGCGATTAGCCGGCAGTTTTCCGGTGTGATCACCTCCGGTATTGGCACATAGTCCGCAACAAAAATATGTGTAGACTGCTCTGTTTTGGCATTGTACGTGGTATATCGGCTATCACCACCGGACATATCCAGCCAGCCCCATATCGTCATAACTGTTTCAAGAGCCTGCTCCGCTTCTCCGATGCTGTTCACCGTGTTTTTTACCTGTACCAGCTGCGCCTCAATATTCCCGTCGATCATTCCGTACATGACTCAGAACCTCGCTTTCCGATATCTGTCCAGAAACTTTACCAGCCGCTCAGGAACGCCGAAAACGCCGCTAAAGGCATCTTCTCCTGCAAAGGATACACTGTGTCGGCTGATAGTTTCGGATGATATACCAGCCTTTGCATCGGCTTGCTGTGCGGCACGGCTCAGCTTATACTTCATGATGTCCACACACCCCATCACCACATCAGGCGGATATATTACACGATGCAAAACAGCATATTCCGTATCATCTGGATCAGGATTCAGCTTGCTTTCCTCCATCACCGTGTAAATCCCGTTTCCATATGGCATACCGGAGATCAAGACAGTATCTCCGACGGATATGTGCCGGTTGGTCGACAGCATCACGCCGTCTTTTATCGCCGTTTCATGGGAGAAAAATCGCTCCGTAAAAGTGTTGTGCGTTTCCTGCCGGATGGCAATTTCTAGTGCCTCCAAGCGTGCTTCCAGAATTGCATCCGTTTCCTCTGTATCTACAAATTTACGGAGGTATTCGACGGACATAAGCATACCGCATCACCTCCGCCATTACTTTTTGAATTTTGCAAGCACTACCTTTGACGTATTGGAAAGTGCAACGGTATAGAACTTGTCAACGCTGATATCCGTCTTTCTGGAAAGAGTCTGGCGTTCTGTCTCAACGTTTGTATCACGCTTTAGATATACTGTCAAAGCGGATGCCTCGTCTTCTGTTTCGTTGTCCTGGTTCAGCTTTACAACTGGGCAGAAATAGCACGCTGTTTCTACCTTTGTTACCTTATCGCCGATCTTTGCGCTTGGCAGCGTCTTCTGTACGTCTGCCAGATTTGCAGAAGTGATCGCAGTGCCGGATGTGCTGTCAAACTTGTACCATGCATCATGCAGCGGCACTTTCTTTGACGGCACTACACGGCAGTTGGCGATCATGCCGATCTCGCCGGTCAACATCACGCCTGAGGTGTACTTGTCCGCACTGATGAAATCAGAATCCTTGCGCAGCTGAGTTACCTGCTTCGGATGCACAAAGATTACTTTTTCCGTGTTGACCTCCTCGTCAAAAAGGTCGATAGCATCCACGATTCCTGTATATTTGATAGCAGCAGAAGAGCCATCGAAGGCAAGCTGTGCGCCTTGCAGTGCATCCATTGCATCTGCATCAACCTTGGCTGCGATTGAAGCGGCAAGCTGATTGTTGGTTTCTGCCACAGGGTTCCCATAGCCGGAAAGCACGGCTTCATCTGTCAACTCCACCGCCTTCATCGCCTTCTTTACCTTTACAGTGGTGGTGCTTGTCTGTAGCTTTACCGTTTCGCAGTTTGCGCCCTCTGCGATATCTTCTGCATCGCCGATATAGCTGTACTGGGGTACGGTTACGGTGTCGCCGGGTACGCCTTGTAAGGTGGTATCCACTTTCGCAAAAGGCGTTACCACGATTTTGGCTTCGATTTTTGCGGAAATCATATCCGCCATGACCTGAGGATTGATCAGGTCTGCGATAGTTGTTGTCTGATTTGCCATAGTTTACTCTCCTTTTCTACCTGTCAGGCTGTTGTAAGCGTCCGGATCTGCTTTGTACAGTTCCAGCCGCTGCTTATACGTCATCTTGTCAAAAGATTCTTGCGTAACACTTACAGTGCCGTCTGCTCTCGGCAGCGGTTGTGGTATCACCTGCCGCTTTTCCTGTTGGCTGAACTGAGTCGGATACTGTGCTTTCAGGGATTCCAGGGTGCTTTCCCAACCAGTAAGCTTTCCATGCTCGTCAAGCGCAAGACCATCCACGGATTGTAACTTGAATGCAAGATAATCTGTATCCAGCGCACCGGATTTCAACAGTTCCAATTGAATTGCGGCATCCAGTTTTACCTTTTTCAGTTCTGCTTCTAACTGCGAAATGCGTATCTGATCCTGCTGCTGTGATGCTTGTGCACCTGTATTTGCCTTGTTCTGCTTCTGTGCCTGCTTCAAATCGTTCCTGGTTTGTTCCAACTGTTCCTGCAAAGCGTTGTATTCCGCTTCTGTATAGGTTTTTTCAGCTGGATCTGTGTTACCGTCTGGACAGTTTTTCTGCGGTTCTGCACCTGCCGGTTTTGTTTCTTCTGCCATTGTGATTGCTCCTTTCGTGATTTTGGTATAAAAAATGCACCTGATCGCTCAGATGCAGATTTTTATGATTTTTTGAAATGCTTACTTCTGATTTGTTCCGAGAACGCTTCGTTCAATGCGATCTTCGACACGGCGGTTCATCCACATAAGTGCTTCCTCAATATGTGTCAGAGCACAAGCATTCTCTCTGCATGCAAATTCGCCGCTCTGAAAGCCTTTGAGTCGGTCACGAACAATCTCTAGCAGATCGGTATCAAGAATACCGTGAGTGCTATCAGGAAGATTTCTTGCGCCATTCTGGAAGGCAATCTCAATGGGTTCATCGCCACACATCACGATATACTCATGATGTGCGCCACCGTTTCCTTTTTCGTCAGCTGCAAAAACTTGATTCAGCTTTTCTCTCTTCTGGATTGTGTTCAATTCTCTCATAATGTTTTTCCTTTCAAAATAATAAAATTAAGAACAGCCGCAGCCCTCGGCTTATCGTCCTTCGTTGTCCATCCCTCCGCCGTTTTCAAGGGGCGTCATTTGAAATGATACCCTTATCCCCACGGTCTGGGTGATTGTGTTTTTTTGTGCCGGCAAGTGGCGTTGTTAAAGCTTAATATTTTCAATGGCTGCACGAGTTTCTAGGCATGCGATGTAATCAGCCATTGCCTTGACTTGAAAATTATAAATCCCTCTTGGACAGGTAGGGTTAAAATTTAATTCTCCTCTATCCCATCTTTCAAGCATACTTTTAAGCTTGTTAAAGCGGATTACAAGCTGATAATACTCAGCCTTAAATCTCTCCTTATAATCGCTACTGTTCATCATCTCAATAGTGTCTGCCAGTTCCATAGTTTTCATTTCCATAATTAATTTCCTTTCTGATTCTGGGTATAAAAATAGCACCTCGGTTGAGATGCTTATTTCTCGGATGCTTCTCCTGTTAACGCATTGTAGATATCACACATTACGGCGCACAGTCCATTGTATCCGCAAGGATCATCCATAAAATCGGAAATTGTCAGTTCCGACATTTCTTTTAGCTTGTCAAACATAATATTTTCCGCTTCGTTATATTAATCTTTTGTCATTGACAACTCCTTTCAGGCATAAGAAAAGCGCACCGCATGGTACGCTTCTCATTCTTCAAATTTGAAAAAAATTTTTCCAGTCCTCTTATAAATCAGCTCATTTTGCATTTTCGCTTTTTCCACAACATCCTTTGGAGTATCTTTTGAAAATACTCTGCCTTTTCCTCTTAAAAAATATTTTTCCCATTCCAATGGATAATCAACCAGCATTTTCATCAACCCCATTCAACAAAATATTAACTACGTTTCTGGCTGTTTTTCTCGGCTTCTTAGTACAGCATTCTGCAACGCATTCTGAAATAAATTCGTCCAATTCTTCTTCCTCGCATAATCCATATACCGACAAAACATTTTTCTTCATCTCAATTATATCACTTCCAGAAAAACCTGTCAAGCTATCAAAAATAGATTTTCGTATTTCTTTGATTTTATCCAGCCTTTTTTCGTAATCAGGAACAGACTCTTTTAGCTGTTTTTGCAATGCGTGCCCAAGTTCATGCCGAAAAGCGTGGTACGGAGAAGAAGTAGACCACTTCCCCGACTTTTTCATATCAGATGTCACTTTTGAAATTATAGTCTTTCCATCTTTTCCTCCTGCGCCATAAATGGAAATAACTCCGCTGTTATCATTGTAATCGCCATAAATACCATCATTTTCATACGGTTTCACCTCAACGCTTCGCACGCTCGATAATTTCCTGAACTTCTCTTGAAATCTATCGTATTCGTCAGAAAACTCCTTTGCTAACTGAGGCGTAATCTCAGGTGATCCACTAACCTTCTCAAACTTGACGCTATAACTTCCTTTTAGGTGCTTGATTTTCTCCGACTGATACGTTTTACCCGTACCACCATTATCCTTCGGTGTTTTTACGTCAACCTCAACTGCCTTACCGTCAAAAGGCTCACCCTCATTTGATAGCTCAGTAACATTCTCTGGATCCTTTTCCAGATTCTCTGCTTCTTTCAAATACAATGCCTTGAATTCTCGGTATTCATCACTATCTATCTTTACGAGCTTTCCGGTTTCGCCATCCATTTTCATGCGATCATTTTCCAAATCTGATGTAACCGCCCATCTCGGTCTAATATTGACACGACATCTGCAATTGACATCCTCTGACGCAATCCCAAATTGATGCGGCACCATTGCCTTGTGTCCGGCAACTTCAAACGGTTCATCCAATTCTCGCACTTGCCCATCCAGCTCCACGTGATGTGGTCTTGTGGCTCTGTCCATGGTGGAGTCCCACTGTTTTACCATATCTGCGCCGGCTTCTTTTGCGTCCGTTGCCGCATCCAGTCTCGCTGCATTTGCCACACGGTTGGATTCTGTTCTTGCGATAGTCTTTGCTTTCCCAAGCGCCCCGCCCTTCATGCTAGCATAATCGCCGATCATCTTTGCGGTAATCTGATGTGCCATGTCGTTGACGCTTGTCCCGGCTGCAAATCCCGCTGATATCACATCTGTGATGTGTTGCTTCAGCGACTGCAAATCCTCTCCAATGGAGTCGTACAATGGCTTCGAAAGCTTTGTATCTTGTTTTACCGCTTTCGCAGCCCTATCCTGTGGTATCGACATGACCAAAGGGATCCCATCCGCATGCAGCTGGTACATTGTCTGCACTATACCATCTGTATAGCTTTCTCGGATATAATCGTCAACGGTTTCATATGTTTCGGCGTGCAAGGCTTTCAGAATATCCTCCAGCTGATTTTTCACAGCAGTCTGAAACTGTTTCTGATAAGCAATAGACTGTTTATTTTTTTCGTCTGTACGCTCATCCAAATTATGTATACGCTCGTTGACCTGTTTCAGCGCATGCTTATATGACCGCTCCAACTGTCGCATAATACGCTTTTCCTGTTGTAAGTCATACAGTGCTGCTTGTCTCTGCTGCTCCGTCATCTACATTCACTTCCTGCACCGTCTGTATTAGTGCCTCGAGCCCTCCATCATGAGCCTTTTCTATCGATCCTCTCACTTCCTCCTCATTCAGTTCCAGTATTTTGCAAAGCTCCGTCAGAACGGATTCTACGCCGATCTGTGAAGCAGCAGAAAGAAGCGAGTTTACACGCACCTGTACTGTTTCTGCATTTGTCTTTTCCATTGCGGCATTGTCTGATTCGTTTGTGATGCATTCACGAGTAAAGTCCATTTTTACATCCGACCGATTATATGCTGTACCATGCTCCCGATTGATCTGTTCCAGTACTACGTCCAAAATACCGCCCATCATCTGGCGCAGATTCGTTTCAAGTTTATTGCATTTGATATCCAGCAGGGCATACCGAGAACGTATCACTACATTTGTGATATTGCCATCACCGACCTGTGTGGAATCAAATCCCATCCCAAACTGGTAGATGTTTTCCTTGTCCAGTTCAAGCTTGACTTTTCTAGCCTCATATGGGACAGATACGGTTTTCATATCAACACCGCCACCCACAGATGTGCCAATATATTTCTTTGTTTTGATATTTTGCACCAGTTCCCCGATGCTGTCTCCATCAAAACCGGATACTACAACAAGATACTCCGACGCATCCTGCAAATTATTGGATAATCCGCATGACATCAGATCATAATCATCAATCAGTGCCTTAATTGGTGCAAGCCCGGATACCTGATCCCGGTTATTGTCCAATCGAAACCACGGCAAAAAGCCAAGTCCCTCCCAGTATGTATCATCGCTGTTGCTTTTTTTATATAACACATGTGGGCATGGGTTCGGGGCTGATGGCTCGCTTTTATCCAATTCCAGTCCCCCACTGTCAATCTGTGTATAACGCCACGATTGCGTATCATCCATGACAAGCACCTTTTTCACTTTGTGCCCTTCCATATCTGTCCGCTGGATATATTGGTAAATCATATAATCCTTATGGTCAGATGTGTACCTGCCGTCCGCCTCTATGGTACAGAGCGGATCAGCACACTGAAATGCGAGTCTGCCATTATCACCAAGATATGCATACATCCATCCCCATCCGCATACGACAGCATCTGTGCATGTATCAGCCAGCTCTGCACGGAATCTATCATTTTCGTTGAAATAGATATCCAGTTCTTTTTGCAGCTCTTGATCCTCCGCTGTAACAATCCTATCTTTACGGCTGAGAAGATACTGCACCTCCTGGTCAGCAAGCTCCGCAAAAAATGGATGCGGTATCTTGATGTTGCTGCGTGTTTTATCCTCCTGCAATTCTCCGTTAGCGTCATAATAAAACAGACGATAATTTTTAATATCATGATCGGCATGATAATATCTGCACCCAACACGTGCCTGAATCTTTCGATTGTCCATGTCGGATGATGATAGAATGGACTGGATCTCACCAGTAGATAGCATAAGTTTCACCCCCCCGCTTATATAAGCCACTGCGAAAGCGGCTTCGGATTTTCATAGACGCCAGTCAGAGCATCCGGTGCATCGTCGTGTGCATTTTTGCCGTCTCTCTGGTATGACAAAACTGCCTTTGCAAATTCCGGAAACCGATCTATCCAATTCACCGGAAAATAAATGTGATGCATGACCGATGTGCTATTTGACAAGATACGGGCAACCTTGTTTTTAGACTGGTGAAACCATTTCACAGTTGTGTGCCGATTGCCCAATTCTCTGCATTCCCGTTCCACATTTCTGGCAAAGCCTCGGCCGCCGTTATTAGATTCGATGATAGCACAGCCCACATGATGTTTTGTCAGCATTTTTGCCGTTTCCGGTTCTGTCACTTCCATCGCAGCTTTGGTATAAAGCACATCTAAAATGTAATAATCATCTCCGTACATCCCGTAGCAGATCGAACACAGATAATCGCCGCCCGTATCCGCTGTATCAGTGTAATTCAGGACATACCGAAACAACGGTTCCTGGTTTTCGTCCTGTGGAATCTGCGTGTATGTCTTGATGTTTGTATATAACCTGCCTTTCAGGTCAATGGGTTCTTGCTGGTAATTTGCGGATGCAATATCCGCACCCATCGCCTTGATTTTGGCTTGATATGATCTATGAGACAACACATCCGGGCATAGCATTGTGCCGTCCTCTTGTAATGCTTTCATGCAGATGTGACGCATCTTAGCTCCAGATTCTGTGAAATGCGCAATGGCACGACCTGCAAGGTCATCAGATGCCCACCGTGTCATGATAATGATAATCTTTCCTCCCTCTTCCAAACGGGAAAGCATTGTATCCGTAAACCATGACCAGTGCTTTTCTTTGACCATCTCGTTATTGGCTTCTTCTGCGTTTTTGATCAAGTCATCGATAATCAACAGCATCGCACCGAAACCGGTTGCCGTACCTGTCGGTGATGTGGCAAGGTAGTTGTTATAACCGTTTTCCAGACTCCACAGGTTCATAGCGCCGTCACCACGCTTGATCGTGATTTCAGGGAAAACATCAGAAAAAACAGGCTTATACAAATCTGCTTTCTGTTCCATAATGTCATTCCGGACATTTTTGGAGAACATGGTGGAAAGTGTCTCGTTATATGAGCCTGTCATGATTTTCTGAGTCTGATCACGGCCAAGTGCCCATTCAACCAGTAAGCCGGCAGTGCGGGATTTCCCATGCCGTGGGGGGACATTGATAATCATCACTTCATCTTCCGACTGGATGAAATCCTGGAATGCGTTGCAGAGTTCTACAAGATATTTTCTTTCGGGCTTATAAAAATCCGGTGCTTTTAGATTGCAGTAAGCAAAAAAGTCACGCCGTGCCAATTCTATTTTTGCACCGAGCCGGATCAGTTCCTTATCCACTATCAATCAGCTCCCGCAGTTCCTCGGTGGTAAGATCTGCAAATGGGTTTTCCTGTTTGACAGCAGCATCGACTTTTACGGTATACTCCCCGGTCATCTTATTCAGCGTATCAATCGCCCGGATGCGGTCGGTTGTGTCGTTTTCGGCGTCCTTTGCCAGGTCGGACAAAAGGGCTTGGCGCTCTCGTGCGGTCATGATGCGGTCGGTTTGGGCGGCTTCGGACAGTTCACGGATGTATGTTGCAACACTAGGATTTTCTAGGATTTTGCACGCATCAGAACTGGCATATTTTTCAGAATATCCAGCTTTCAACGCACTCTGTACGATGTTGCCGCATTCGTGATAATATTCTGCAAATTTTTTCTGCCTGCCCGTCAATGCGGTCACCGTCCTTTCTATTGGCATGAAAAACGCCGCCCAGATCACTCCGGCGGCGTTTGTATCTTTTTCTATGTTATTATTATAGCACGGATTGTATGTACAAGTCTATACAAACTTTTCGATTTCAGCAAGTGCCTCTCTGTGCCAGTTGTGAAATGATCCCCACGAGCACGGCATCTCCACGCAGACCTGTTCGCAGGTCATGCAATCGATGTAACGATACCGCATCAATCGTCTAAGATCAGGTGGCAGAGAATCGATTGCATCCTCAATTTTAGTCTGCTCTTCAAGTAGATCACACTGTTTTTTCTTGTACAGTCTTTCCAGAGCATCTTTTTTCTCCACGTACCGCTGCGCCTCAGAAAGCGGTTCTCCACGCTGATGCGGTGTGTCACCGTATGCCATGCCATGACAGCCCTTGTTCTCCTCCAGTGCTTTCAGCCGCCTTGCAATGTCGGCAAGTTCACGGTGGATACTGCCGTATCGGCGGAGTTCTTCTTTGGTCATTGCATCTCCTCCAATTCCGACAATTCCGGCAGTCCGACCCGCCGCCGTTCCACATTGCACACCTGCCGCAGGTCAATGCTGTGCAGCGTCAGTGCTGCATAGTACGGCGTAAACAATTCCCGTTCCACCGCCTTCAGCTGTGCCAGATCGTTGTCACTCCGTGATCTGGCGTAGCGCTGCAACGCACTGCGGTATTTGTTCATCTGCAGCCGCAGGACGTGCTCTGCGATCCACAGACAGCCCTCATTGTTCTTGCACATGGTTTCACCGCCAGCGTCTTTCCGGAACTCCGGGCAGGCGGTCACGCAGTAGGTTTCATACACCTCGCCTGTCGAGCCGTTGGCTTTTGGCGTGTACTTTCTCTCCGCCGTCCAGCCCTCCACAGGCTGGAATGCTCTCGACCAGCTGCACCCCGTCGATGCACTGGGGACAGCATTCTTGCACTTCCAGCAAATTGATGATTTCTTCGTTTGGTTGGTTTCCATGTCGTTTCCTCCTGTTCTTACGCTCACCGAGCGTTACCGTCACGCTCGCCGTGCGTTGCCTTTTTCTCCCGATACGCCCTCTGATACGCCTTCCGCCGGCGTATGGCACAGGCATTGCAGAACCACCGGTCGCCTTTCACGCCGACCATCATCTGCCCGCAGGCTTCACATGGTTTGGTCATGGCTGTGCCTCCCGTATCTCCACAAACACACCCGGCACATCTGCCCAGAACTTTTCTGTCACCGCACTGTAGATCTGCTTGTCGTCGTTCCAGTAGTGCAGCCGTGTCATAATGTCGAACAGTGCCTTGCACAGGTTGTCCACGTCCGGCTTGTTGGTATAGGGTTCGCCGCTGCGGTGTTTCCCAGTCGCCGGATAGCACCACTTCACCACCACCTGCACCGCTCCGGTGTAAGGCTGCTCCGGAATGTGCTTGCGGAGGTGGGCAGTCAGCTTTGCCTCTGCCTCACCGTTCCCACGCTGGTAGAACCGATGCCTACCCTGCTTGTCGATGGTGTGTCCCACCTGCTGATGCGTACTGGTCGGCGGTATCATCGGCATGAAAAATGTTGTCATGTTCGTACCTCCGTTTCTGGTTTTTTCAGGTTCGCTTTTGTCAATGTCAGACGACAAGGGATACAAGAGTGCCGTGCATTCGCACTCTTGTTCCTTGTTGTCATTGACGGTCACGTAGGGACAAGGACAAGTATATATTTATATATACACTGTTGTCCCTCATTTTGTCCCACCATTATTTTCCATTTTCGATAGTTGAATGCTGTTGTCTGCTACGGTCAGTTCGCCGCAGTCTTTTACACGACGGCGGACAGTTTTTTCACTGATGCCGAGATACTCCGCCATGTCCTTCACCGTCACTGCACCGTCCATATTGCAGGCGTGGAACGCATTGAGCAGTGCCGCCTTCTTGTCCGCTTTCTGTGCCGCATAGGTTTCTTTGGTTTTCTCCCCACGTTTCTTATTCCCCCGCTGAAACGGCTGCATCTCGCTTTCCGTCTGCAAGTCTTTCAGCACGCCCACGGTGTCCTCCACATGGACTGGATAGCGGAACCACAGGTTCTTCGGCTCGAACTTCGGGAACTCCCGGAGCGTGCCGTCCAGCCGCCACGCCGTCCGCTGCCGCACCGTGCGTTTGACGGCTTCGATCTCGCCGAGAAATCCCTCGTACACCGCATGCGGCAGGTTGTCCCGGCACAGTTTCAGGGAATCCACATGGCTCAGCAGTTCGTCCGGTGAAGCATCTGCCAGTACTGCCGGAGCGTGCCGCCGCAGCTTCTCGATGCAGGCTTCGCAGATCGCCGTGTTGGTTTCCTGTTTGAGGACCTCGTCGGTCAGTTCCAGTTCTGTCATGTCAATGAGAGCGTCCGGATCACGGGCAAACACGCCGCTGCCGCTGGCTCTGTCCATACTCCGCTTGCCGCCCTGTGCACCCTTGCTGTGGTGGTGGCAGTAGATCACTGCACAGCCCAGCTGGGTGCAGACCTTGTCAAACTGGTTGCAGAAATGTGCCATCTGGTCGGCACTGTTTTCGTCCCCGGTGATGACCTTGTAAATGGGGTCGATGATGACGGCGATGTACTGCTTTTTCTTGGCACGCCGGATCAGCTTCGGGGCAAGCTTGTCCATGGGTTCTGTCACGCCACGGAGATTCCAGATGTCGATGCTCCGGAGATTCGCCGCCGGCAGTGCCATTGCCTCGTACACGTCCCGGAAACGGTGCAGACAGCTTGCCCTGTCCAGCTCCAGATTGACGTACAGCACACGCCCTCTGGCACACTGCCACCCCAGCCACCGCCTGCCCTCGGCAATGGCAATGGACATCTCGATGAGGGCGTAGGACTTCCCGGCTTTGGACGGTCCGGCGATGAGCATTTTATGTCCCTGCCGCAGCACGCCCTCGATGAGCGGCGGCGACAGTTCCGGCATATGCTCCCACGCCTCTGCCATGCTCTCGAATTCCGGCAGGTCGTCGGTGACACTGTCGATGTAGTCCTTCCACTCCGCCCAGGAACTCAGTCCGATGTTGGTCGCCACCAGAAACTGCTTTCTGCCGTTTCGCACCACGCCGGGCATACGGGACAGCCGGGAGGGATTCCGGTTCTGGCGATCGACTTTCAAGCCGTTTTTGTCGCAGACCTGATAGAGAAAATCCACCCGTTTCCGGTATTCTTCGTAGTTGGGAGCGTCCACACGCACGATGGCGTGAAGGCTCTTTCCGCCGCTGTACACCAGACAAGCGATGGGCAGCTGCATCTCATGGAGAATGCCGTTCTGCCGCTCCACGTCCAGCACGTCCGATTCCACCAGTGCATAGCGGTATTCTGTGACGTTTTCGTTTTTGCCGCCTTTGCCGTCCAGCGGATTGAACCGGATCCACGCTCCGGCTTCCTCGGCGTAGTCCCCGACCACTGCCCCGATGTCGCCGCCGCACTTCCCCAGTGCCTCCAACAGCTGTCCGGCGGTGCGGTCGCAGCTGCCCGATGTGGGCAGATACTTGCCGTCCTTGTTCTGCCACGTTTCCGTCACATAGCCCACGAAATCTTCTGCCTCGAACAAGGTTTCGATGTAGCGGGAGAGTTCCTGTGCCGGATTCCACGCCTGTGGCTCTGGCACGGGAATGTCCTGTGCCTCTTTCCGGCTGGTGACCACATAGTCCTCACCGATGAAGTCGTCCCACTCAAGGGCGTGAGAATCCCTTTTGCGGCTCTGCGGACGATAGCCGTTTTCCAGTGCCATATGCACGATGGTTCCGGCGGTGACCGGATGCTCTGAGCCGGAGAACGTCCGCCACTTCTTTTCGCATTCGCCGCCGTGATAGCGTCCGGTGTCACGCTGTGACCAGCTGTCCCAGAGGGAGCAGTCATAGCCGGCATCTTTCAGTGCCATGCCCACACCGCACCACTCCTGATAAGTCAGAGCCGCCGGGTCGATGTAGTCCAGCAGTTCGTCTAGGTTGTCGTCTTTGTAAGTGTCCAAAAAATCACCCTTTCTATTGACAAAATCGTAAGTTCATGTTATACTGAAACTAGAAAAACACGCCATTTTTTCAGCGAAACGGAGGTTATGCGTATGAGTACCAAAGAAATGCTGCTCCACGAGATCGACACCATGAACGAACAGCAATTGCAGGGGCTGCTGCTGTTTATTCAGGGCTGCTATGCAGAAATCCCCAACGAAAGAACACGTTCTGTTCTGGACGATGTGAAACAGGGGAGGAACATGGTCGGACCGTTTTCTTCCGTGAAGGAACTCATGGAGGACTTAGATGCTGAAGATTGAATACCATAAGTCCTTCAAAAAGGATTATAAACGGGTCAAAAAGCAGGGCTACAGCATCGCAAAGCTGGAAACTGTGATCGCTCTGCTGGCAGACGAACAGCGGCTGCCGGAATTTTATCGGGATCACGCCTTGAAGGGCAACTACGACGGATTCCGGGAGTGCCACATTCAGCCGGACTGGCTGCTCATTTACCGTGTCGAAAAAGACAGACTGGTTCTGGCTCTTTCTCGCACCGGCAGCCACAGCGAACTCTTTGATAAGTAACCACAGGCAGACCGCACAATGCGGTCTGTCTTTTTATTTTTCCGGCACATACTCCGCCGCTGTGATCGTCCTCGGCACACGCCAGCCGTTGGCGGCAATGCGGTTGATGAGGTTCTTCGCCGCATCGAACGTCCAGCTGCCCACGTGCTGAAAGCCGTACTTCTCCAGACAGCGTATCTGTTTCGGCGTAGCAAGCCCCGACATCTGCCGCTGTGCCACTGCACGCAGGATCTGTTCTGCCTTTCCGGCACTCTCCACCGCATCGGGATCGATGCCCCGTTTCTCCAGATCTTTCTTCTGCTTGTCTGTCGGTGGACTGGATTCCCACCCGAACGCCGGCACATAGCCGGACAAGTCCTGCGACTGGATCGACATCTCGTATTGCAAGGGGTCTACCAGTTTCGACTTCCGCTTTTTCATGGATTCCAGCTTTTCGGCAAGCTTTTCCTCCCGGTCTGCCACCACGTCTTCAGACGCTTTGTTTTCAGCTTCCTCAATGTCCACCGGCACGCCGGCTTGCTCCGCCAGCTGCTGTGTCATCTTCTGCTGCACTTCCTCGTCCTCGCAGATCAGGCACGCCGGACGGCACAGTTCGTGCTTTTCCGTGTTCCAGAGAAAATCCAACAGCAGCAGGTGGTCTTTGCCCTCTGCCAGCCGTGTGCCACGCCCCACCATCTGGCAGTACAAGGCACGGACTTTCGTCGAACGCAGCACCACCACGCAGTCCACCTCCGGACAGTCCCAGCCCTCAGTGAGCAGCATACTGTTGCACAGCACGTTGTATTTGCCGTCGGCAAAGTCCTGCAAAACCTGTTCCCGGTCTTCAGATTCGCCGTTGACCTCTGCCGCCCGAAAGCCGTGCCGGCAGAGCATATCCCGGAACTTCTGGGACGTTTTGACCAGCGGCAGGAACACCACGGTTTTCCGGTCGGCACAGTGCTTTGCCATTTCGGCGGCGATCTGGTCGAGATAGGGGTCGAGTGCTGTGGCGATGTCCCCCGGCTTGTAATCTCCGGCAGCCGTCCCCACATGGGTGAAGTCGATCTGCACCGGCACGGTCAATGCCCGAATGGGCGTTAAGTATCCCTCGTGAATGGCTTGCGGCAGAGTGTATTCATACGCCAGGCTGTCGAACACCCTGCCCAGATTCTGCTTGTCGCCACGGTCTGGGGTCGCCGTCACGCCCAGCACATTGGCATCTGGAAAATGCTCCAGAATGCTCTGATAACTGTCGGAAATGGCGTGGTGTGCCTCGTCGATGATGATGGTGTGGAAATAGTCCGCCGGGAACTGGGCAAGGCGTTTGTGCCGCATCAGGGTCTGGACGCTGCCTACGGTGACACGATACCACTCTCCCAGACAGGTCTGTTCTGCCTTTTCTACTGCACATTTCAGTCCGCTGGTGCGTTCCAGCTTGTCCGCCGCCTGCTGGAGCAGTTCGCCCCGATGTGCCAATATCAAAACTCGGCTGCCGCTGCGGACTTCGTCTTCGGTGATCTTGGCAAAGACGATGGTCTTGCCGCACCCAGTGGGCAGCACCAGCAGCGTCCGCTTTCTGCCCTCGTCCCACTCCCGGTGCACGGCTTCTCTCGCCGCCTGCTGATAGGGTCGCATTTGCATCTTATATCACTCCTCAAAACTGTCCGCTGTTCCAGCCGCTCTGGGGCTGCTGCCACGGCTGTGGGTTGTTTTGTGAATACGGCTGCTGCGGTGCGTTGTAGGGCTGCTGTGGGGCATTCTGAGCGGTCTGGGGCTGATCGTAGGAGGGATACAGCTTGTCGATCTGATTCGCCTCTCCTTTGCCACCGTCCTTTTTGTCATAGGTGCGGATCTTCACATGGCACACGCCGGACTTGCCGCACACCTGTGACCAGTTCATCTGTGCCGCCTGCCCTTTCTGTTTCATGCCGATGCTGGCGAAGAACTCCGACAATTTCCACTCCATGGCAGTGTGCAGAAACAGGTTTTCCGTCAGCAAGGCACTGCTGCCGTCGGGGCTGAGCACCCGGAAGTGGACGATTGCCTTGTTGCACGGCGGCACTTTCGCCGAACCTGCGTGTCTGGCACGGTCGAACTTCTCCACGGTAAAGCGATAGTCGCCCTCCGGCAGCAGCACAAAGCTGCTCTCCTGCTGGATCTCGTCGTCCCAGCCCAGCTCGTGACCTTGGGTGTTTGCGGTTGTGTTGTTGTAGTTGTTCATGTAGAACCTGCCTTTCTTGTCTTGCTGTGGAATGTTGATTTGATTCCGGCTTTCTTGAAAAGTAGGGGCGAACATCGTTCGCCCGAAACATATTGCCACGTTTTATGGCGGGCGACCACTGTTCGCCCCTACGGTTTGACTGAGAAGATACCCGACAGGGCGGAGGAGTCGAGGAGGCTTTCCGCTCAAAACGGCACACGTTCCTGCTGTACCATTTCCACGATGTTTTTCCACCACGGAATGCACCAGCCCTCCACGAAGTCCTGCGGATAGTTCTGGACGGGCATATCCGCCGGGAAATAGCCCTTTTTGCCTACGACTGCCTGCAATTCCGACGGCTGCACCTGCGAGGCGGTCATCAGCTGTGCCAGCTGGGGTGCGATGCCGTCCAGAATGTGCTGGGTCTGCACGTCGGCTGCGGTCGGCTGCGGCTCTGGCAGCTGCCCGTCTGCGGTGATCAGCAGTTCCGACTCTGCAATGTCTTTTTCCGTAGGCAGTCCGGCAGCCTGTGCCTTTTCCACCAGCTGCTGTGCCTTGGGCTTTGGTGCAGGCGGCGTGAAGATCGAGGCGATGGACGCATATTCCAGCGGCAGCATCTCCGGCAAGCCGAACCGATTCTTTGCGTCCCACCACGCTGTTTTCGTGGTGTACATCACACGGTTGCAGGCGGTCGCCTTGTGCTTTTTGCCCTTGTCGTCGGTGGCGATGACGTGGGTCTGAAACGCCAGAAACAGGGTGATGTCCGACCACTCTTTCAGCAGCGGTGCGATCTTGTTGGTGGTCTTGTTCCCCAGCTTCAGTTCCCAGTGGTCGAACTCCGCATCGATCTCCGGCAGAGAGGCTTTTCGGGTGACGGCGTGGCAGAGCAGTGCCACGTTGATTCCGGCGGCAATGAGCCGCTCTGTGCTGTCCAGAAACCGCCCGATCTCCTCCGCTTCATACTCCCAGCCCTTGCCGTAGCCAAAGCCCTCGATGCCGTTCACCTGGTGCTTGCTGCACAGCTGGGCAATGGCAAGGCGTTCCGCCCAGTCGAAGGTGTCGATGCACAGGGTCTGGTACTGCCGCTGTGCGTGGGATTCCAGCACGAAGTCCACTTCCTGCTGGAGCATCTCCCAGCTGGTGGGCTTTGGCAGCCGGCGGACGTTCATCTTCGAGGTGCTGCCCTCGCAGTCCAGAAAGACCGCTCCCGGCAGCTGTGCCGCCAGCGAGGTCTTTCCCACGCCCTCCTGTCCGTAGATGACCAGCTTCACACCGGCACCGGTCTGAATGCCGTTTGTTTCCTGAAAGTCCATTTAGAACGCTCCTTTCATCCATGCTTTTTGAATGATCGGCGGTTGAATGATCGGCGGTTGAATTATCGGCGGTGTCAGCGGCTCGGGCTGCACCGGCTGTGCCGGACGGGTGTCCACAGAATAGCCGTCCTCAATGATGACACTGCACTCGTCCCCGGTAGAAACACGGGTAGCGATCGCTTGTAAGCCCTCTTGTTCCAGCCACTGTCCGAACTCTTGCAGAGTAACACTGTCCATCTGTTCCAGCTTGTCCAGCAGCACAAAGCCACAGTCCGGATTTAATTTTCGCACAATGGCAGCCGCCACACGCAGCTGCTCTGAACCGCTCATGCTGTCCCACTGCTTCCCGTGATATTGCAACGCTCCGTTTTCCACCGTCAGCCCTTCCAGCGGCAGGTCGGCAGATTGCAGCAAGTCCTGCTTCTCCTGCCGCAGTGCGTTGATCTGTGCGGTCAATGCTTCGTAGTCCTGCCGGTAGGTCTTGGCTTCTTCCTCGGCGTGTTCCTTGTTCAGATTGTCCCGGATCTTCATGTTGATGGCATCGATCTCCGCAATGCTCTTTTCCAGTTCGGCGGTGGATTCGTCCTGCAAATCCTTTGCGGACATCTGGGCAGTCATGGCGTTCTGCTCTGCCAGTTCCAGACGCTTTTTAGCAGCGTCATAGGCAGCCTGTGCGGCAGTGAGTTCCTGTGCATACAGGGCAGCGTTTTCCCGTTTCCGCTGGTTCTCGCCGTTGCGTGCCAGGATCTCCTGCTGCCGTGCAATCAGATCTGATGCAGAGATCGGCGTGTTCGGTACGTTCTCCCAGCATTGCAGTTCTGAGGCATACTTCTGCTTCTGATCGGCGATCCTGCCAATGGCGGTACGCTGGTTGTACAGCCGGCTTTCTTCGGATTCGATCTTTGCCAGCTGTTCTCCGACACCGATGATCTGCAGCAAGATCGCCGCTTTTTCCTTGTCTGATGCGTTCATGAACTTGGGCAGATCCAGTGCCAGTGCAGAAAGGAACGAGTTCAGCAGCTGTTGCCCTGCCTTGTTCCCGTTCGGGTCGATGACTTTCAGACTGCTGTTCTTGCCCTTTCGCTCTACGATCAGACCGTTGGACAGCTCCACATGAAGAATGGGATCGGTGTATGCCCCGTCTCTTGCCGCAGCGGTGGGCTTGTACTTGTCGCCGCCCAGTGCCCACGCAATGGCATCCAGCACAGAGGTTTTCCCCTGATTGTTGTTGCCGCCGATGATGGTCAGACCATTGGCGGACGGTTCCAGCTTTACCGCCTTGATCCGCTTGACGTTTTCGATTTCCAGACTGTTGATCTTCACGCTCATGCCTCTTCCTCCTCGTACAGTTCGATGTGGTCGTATGCGAACCGGATCATCTCGCCCAGCACCTGCGTCTTGGTGCGTCCGGTTTCCAGAGCGACTTCTTCCACCAGTGCGGCGTGTTCCAGACGCAGGTTCACGCTGGTGAACAACCGCCGCTCGCTGTTCTTTTTGCAGGACGGCTCTTTCTTCTGCATTCTCAGTTTATCCATGTTGTTCCTCCTCTGCCGGCTGTTCCGGCTTGTCCGGCGGCAGCAGCAAGCCGATGTGATCGGCACAGTGCAGCTTGCCGTCCAGCCCTAAATACAAGGGCACGCTTCTGATGCCGCAGTTCACGCAGCAGTTCTTCTGCTCATCCACGGCGGCATGCCTCCTCTGTGGCTTCTGTCTCTGCATCGAATTCTTTCGCCAGTTCCTCTGCATGCAATGCTCCGTCTCGATTTCGAAACAACTGCGCCAATACTTCGATTTTGACGGCTTTTTTCATTTCCATGTCGTTTGAAATGCTGATGACCGCTTCTTCGTAGATCTCACTTTTTTTGATTTTCATTTGACAAATTCCTCCGTTCGTGGTATGATAGTTGTGGTTATTTTTTTACCTATGCCCCTGTCACTGGTTGCCGCCGGTGCAGGGGTTTTCTTTGTGCTGCCGCCAGCCACTGTGCCGCACGCCGTCATACGCCGCAGCCTCTTCCAGTGCGATGCGGATATGCTCCAGACGAGTTTGCAGTTCCACTTCTTGCTGATTCAGATAGCGGATGTACTCCTGCAATGTGTCCTGCTCCGGCTGTACCTGCTCCTGTACCTGCTGTACCTGATTTTCTGCGGTCTGTGCCTTGACAGTACCTACTTCTGCGGTCTTTTCCTGTTCTGCCATTGTCTTTTCCTCCTTGGCTCTGTTACGTTCTTCTTCGCTCATTGCGACATACTTCCCGTAGGAAATCCCCAGTTCTGCGGCTGCCTGTGCAGCTGCGGTCAGCGTGTTCCGTCCTGCCTTTGGCTTGTCGCCTTTGCAGTCCGGACACCGCTTTTGCCGTCCGCCAGTAGGCAGAAACGGCTTGCCGCACGTGATGCAGATCTTCTCAGTGGTTGGTCTTGCCATGGCTGCCTCCGATCGGCAGGAACAGCACGTCCTGCCAGTGCATGGTCAGTTCTACGTCGCCGTTCTCGTTCCGGTACGCCTCGCAGCACTTCAAGCTGGGGCGATGCTCCACGGTGTACTCGGTGTCACCGTTTGCGTTGATGTGCTTGTGCTTGATGGTCATGGGTCAGTCCTCCTTGTACTTAGCAATCGCTCTTGCAAGTGCAACAAACGACAGTTCTCTGGAGATTCCCATTTCGTCAGCGATCAATTCGGAAAAAGATTCCACGACGCAGCAGCAGACTTTCACCACATCTGCTACGCACGCACTTCCTACCATTTCTACTCCTATCTGCTTGTCTTTGATCTCCACGCTGATCTCAATGTGTTTCTTCTGGTTTTCCATGATTGGTTTCCTCCTTGTTGTTCTTGTCATCTTCCCGCAGGAAGTCGTATTTTCCGGTGACATCGTTTCGCACCTCTGCCGCAAAGGCGTGTACGCCCTTGCCAAACAGCATCCGACATAGTTCATCCGTGGTGAACTGCATCTTCGGATTTACCCGGACTTCTCGTATGTTCGGGGTCATGTCATGCTCCTTCCTTGGCTGCATTCTTCTGTGCCTCCACCGCAGCAATCGCCTCGGCGGCGTGATCTCTGACGTACTGCACGAATGCGGCGTAGAAATCGTTCTGGGGCGGCTTGCCGGAAGGTCTCACCTCCACGGTCCTTTGCTGTTCTGGTTTCCGTCTTGCCATATGTCATGCTCCTTTCTTTGCCCGTGCGTTCTGCTCGCCGATCTGCATTCCGGCGAAGATCGCAGCAATCGCCAGCTGTGCCAGTGCCAGACCGTCCATGGGCGACGTTGCCGCCGCATAGCTCCGGCAGGCTTCCAGATACTGCTCTCTGTCCGTCCTGTCCACTTGTTTCGTCACGGTATTGTTCATATGATTCACCTCGCTTTGCGGAATTGCGGAGCGTCCGGGAGTTGCACCCGGCTGATACTCATCGCCCCATCTGCGGCAGTATTGCCAGTACTGCCGCATGGATAAGAAAGGAGGTATTCGCCACAATGGCGATTGAAGATGTTGGTAAGCGGTTTTACGTCTTGCTCGGGACGGTAGGGGTTACTCCTCTGTGAGTTCTTTGAGTTCAGAGAGAAACGTATCACGAAGCATTTTTGCTGCTTTCTCAAGCTGATCGTCTACACCCAGGCGGTCAATCAGATATTTCAGACGTTCCTCTGCCTCTGTCCTTGTGCTAAAGTGTTCGTCCACAACACTTTCGCCGTGAAAAAGATATACAACGTTGCACGCCTCCGGTTCATCGTCAAACATACTCTCAACAATGTAAACACCACAAACTTGTTCGAGGTTTACCAGACTGCCGTCGTTCAATTCAATCCATCTCATGTTATATTTCCTTTCTGTTGTATTCCCTGCTCCGGTGTGGTATAATGAAGCTTGGGAAGGGGGTGAATAATATGAAGTTAGACTATGACTGCTTACGCTCATTGCTGTTAAAGCTAGAGGATTTTGAAAATCTTGATGATGATCTGCACTATCAATACATGACACTGGACGCTATGGCAGAGGCATTGCCTAAATTTCCAAAAAACATGATTGCATACACCACTTTGAAAGCGAAAGAAGGCGATTTGATAAACGCAAGCATCATGAATGCAGATGGAGGCATTTATGCGTGCACCTATTCCAGCTTAACCTACGATGGACACCAATTCCTTGATAATGTCAGGAACAACAACATTTGGAATAAAACAAAATCAATCGCAAAAGAACTTGGATGTACATCGCTTCGTTCCCTGTTGTCTATTTCCGAAAAAATTGTTCTTGCTGTGATTCAGTCACAACTATAGGAACATTTTTCTCATTGATTTTCGCACATTCTTCCTTTGTTGTTAAAAAGCAGCCATTCGGTATCTGACAATTTCCTTTTGGGCATTCTGTGTTTTTGCTCGGATCGCATAAATATAGGGTGTCTTTTTTGCTTTCGTCTGCTCTTGTGCTTTCTATATCATTTTTCAATTTTTGCATTCACATCCTCTTGTTCTGTTTCGTGGAACGCTGTCGAAATCTTACATTTTTTGAATCGTCACCGCATACTTTCTGACATCTGATCTACCGAGAAGATAATCTACGGAGCAATCAAACAGATCTGCCATTTCAGAAATTTTCGATGCAGGAATACGACCAACTGTCTGCCAATTGTAATAGCATTTTCTTGTAATGCCGATTTTTGCCGAAAATTCTTCTTTAGATAGCCCTAGCTTAGATCTCTCTGATTCAATGTTCGGGTATTTTGTTTTCATGATCTATCGCCTCCCTTCAAGTTACGCATACTGCGTAATCTATGCTTATATTATATACCCAAATTGAGTATTTGTCAAGGCATTTTTGAGTAGAAATTACTCACAAAGAGTAACTACCATTTTTGTATACAATTCACAAATTGCGTATTTTCCCATTGACTTTTCTGATTTTATAGGGTATAATGTTACTCAAATAGAGGAGGTGGCAATGTGTTTAAAAGTAGGTTAAAAGAATTGCGTGAAAAAAAAGGATACAACATGAAGCAAACAGCATCCATGATTGGAATTCCATACACGACATATGTAGGATATGAGAAAGGCGAAAGAGAACCAGACTCAGAAAAACTGATTATTCTGTCCGACTTCTTTCAGTGTTCTGTTGACTATTTGATCTATCGTTCTGACGAGCCACAGGTACAAGTGGAATCTAAAGATGATAATACATCTATTTACGACCGGTTCGATAATATTTACCCGGTAAAACTAAAGCGATTCCCCCTGCTCGGGAAAATCGCTTGCGGCGAACCGATCTATGCGGAAGAGGATCACGAGAGTTTTGTCTCCGCTGATGCCGAGATACGAGCAGACTTCTGCCTACGTGCATCCGGCGATAGCATGATCAATGCTCAGATCTATGATGGTGATATCGTTTTTATACGAAAACAACCTGTTGTGGATAACGGAGAAATTGCTGCGGTTATTATTGACGATGAAGCGACCCTGAAACGGGTTTACTATGACCGGGAGCACGAAAGATTACAGCTGATTGCAGAGAATCCGGCTTACGCTCCCCTGGTTTATACCGGGCAAGAATTGGAGTATGTTCGTATTTTGGGCAAGGCGGTTGCTTTGATGCGAGACTTATAACAATCGACACGATTCGACAAATTATATTACAATTTAGATACAAAACCAGATTTTTGTTGAAATTACATATTTATAATGATATAATTACAATATAATTAATAAGGAGGTATACCACTATGAAATGTCCATCGTGTGGGAAAGACAACGAAAACGGCGTGAAGTTTTGCTCCCTCTGTGGTACGCAATTACCAACTAACGAAAATCAAAATCAGCGGCCACAGCAGCAATATCAACAAACACAACAGCAGCCGCAGCAATCACCAAAAGAACCTGTTTATAAAAGAACATGGTTTGTGATCTTATGGCTTATTTTGTTCTGGCCTGTTGGCGTAACACTTATGTGGGTGAACAAAAAGTCGTGGAAAACCCCAGTAAAAGTAATAATTACAGCTTTTCTTGTGCTTTGCGCAATAATCAATCTGTTTTCATGCGGATCTGGCAGCAAAGAGACCAATACGGTAAATTCTTCGCTTGATGCAAAAGTTACAACAACAGTTGAAACAGAACAAGAAACAGAAGAAATTGAAACAGAGAATATGACAGTGCAGGAAACAGAACCCGAAACAGAGCCTAAAACAGAGCTTGAAACAGACTCCGCCACAGAGGCTCAGACAGAAGCCGAGACGGAGCCAATTGCTACTGTAGATATTACAAAAGAAGGTACATACAAAGTAGGCCAAGATATACCTGCCGGTGAATATTGCGTTTTTGCCATGGGCTCATATGGCGGATACTATAGCGTAAATGCAGACAGCTTTGGTGACAGTATAATCGGAAACGATAATTTTTACTATAATGCTTTTGTTACAGTATATGATGGTCAATACCTAGAGCTTAGCAGAGCAATGGCAATTCCAGCTGAACAAATCGCAGGGAGCATGTACGAGATTATGACTGACGGAGACGGCGAATTCAGAATCGGAACAGACCTTGCTGCTGGAGAATACAAGCTGGAATCTACCGATGAATTCGGCGGATATTATTGCGTATACAACAGCAGCGATCCAGACGCCGAAATAGTAACTAATGATAATTTCGATGGTCAAACATATGTAACAGTAAGTGATGGGCAATACTTGCTCTTAAGCAGATGCAAAATAGTACAGTGATCAGATACTAACATGATTAAAAATCCCCACCAGAACAAAGCTGGCGGGGATTTCTCAAAAAGAAAAACGTCCCACAGCAGCAACCGTGAGACGTTTCAAAAAGGATGTACTTTTGAGATCGTACATCCTCTATTATAGCACATTTCTTTTGAAATTGCAAGGAGGAATTTCCAATGAAAGCAGCAGCCTATGCCAGATACAGCACGGAGCATCAGACATCCAGCAGTATCGAATACCAGATGCGAAAAATTGACGAGTACTGCAAAGCCAACCAGATCGACATCACCGTCCGCTATGCAGACGAAGCGAAAAGCGGTACAAACATGGAGCGACCAGCTTTTCAAGCCCTCTGTGAGGCTGCCAGACAGCGCAGGTTTGACGCTGTGGTGATCTATGATATTTCCCGTGGTAGCCGTGATGTCTCCGACTGGTTCAGCTTCCGCAAGCAGATGGCGTTATTTGGCATTCAAGTTATTTCTGTGGAAGATCATATCGGAGACATACTCAATCCGTCAGATTATCTGACAGAGCTGATCACAGTCGGACTTGGACAACACCATGTATTGACCAGCCGCCAGAAGTCCATGGACAGCATTGCCACAAAAGCGAAAACTGGGCAATTCCTAGGCGGCACGCCTAATTTCGGCTATGACATTGTAGATAATCAGTATGTGATCAATCCGATAGAATCAAAGATTGTCAAGACGATTTTTGACATGTACGCTGCTGGAAAGAGCTACGGAGAGATTTTAACAGCCATTGGTGAAGTCCGTGGAAAACGTGGCAAGGTCATGGGCAAAAACAGCCTGCATTACATTCTGAAAAACGAACGTTACGCAGGCGTATATACATGGTGCAAATACCACAGCAAGATCATGGGCAAGTATGCCGGAAAAACACCGAACGAAAATGCAGTACGAATTGAAGATGGCATTCCGCCGATCATTGATAAAGAAACATGGGAAAGGGTGCAAGAAAGAATGAACAATAAAAAGCACAGAGCTTGCAATAAGGCGAAAAGAGAATACTTGCTGTCCGGTCTGATTGAATGCACCGAATGCGGCGCAAGTTATGTAGGACACACTTCCACAAACAAGAAAGGTTATTCCACACGCTACTATTGCTGTGGCAACAAGTACAGGAATCACACATGCAGTTCCAAAAATATCAATGCGGACGATTTGGAAGTTTTTGTTGTACAGAATTTGAAGAAGTATCTGGAGGAACTGGATTTTTCGGAGATGGCAACAAAAATTGCAGCTGAAATTAACGGTGCATCTGCCGATCTGAAAGAAGAGCGCAAAGAACTTGCCGATGTGATCACGCAACTGGATAATGGCACAAGGGCGATTTTAAAAGGTATGGATTTCCCGGAACTGCAAACAGAGATGTTCAAGCTCCGTGTTCGCAAGTCAGAGCTAGAGGATATTATCAGCAGAAACGAAAATCAAAAGCCTGTTGATGCTGAGAAGATTGTCGCACTGTTCCGAAATGCAATTGACAATCTTGGTAGCGATACAAAGCAAATCTGCAAGTCTATGGTAAAAGTATACGCCCATTCCGATGGATCTTTCGACCTCGAAATAGGCGTACATACTACTGTATTGTGACTATAAAATAGATGAATGGGAAAAGCGGCTGTTTACGCGCTTTTTATTGATAAACTTTCTCAATCACACAAACATGCTTCTTTGTCTCTTTATCGTAATTGATTCCGACCAGCAGAATTTCTCCGGAATAATCTTTCAGACAATCAACATATTTCTTCTGCTTGATCTGTTCCAACGCTCCCTCGGCAGAACTGTCATATTTCAGTTCCACAATCATCGCAGGGTTGTTGTTATTTTTTCTCGGACGGAATACCAGGTCGGCAAAACCTTTCCCGGCAGGCAGTTCCCGTTCAATGGTGTAAGTTTTTCGTGCAGAATAATAAGCCAAGGAGATCACGCAGGAAAGCGAATTCTCATCGTTATACTTCAAAATCGATGTATTATCGCTGTGTGCTTTGTCTATAAGTTCCGCAACAGCTTCTTCGTCACCATTCAGAGTTGCATTTAAAAGCTCGTCTGACTTTCGAATGGATGACATTACATGCTCCCAGCCACCGTCTTCAATAGAATTGATAAATTCCCGCTGTACCTCGCTGTTTGGAATCCAGACTGTTTTTGTATCAAAATCATATGTCAGATACCCCAGATGCACCAACAGTGTCATCACATCATCTGCACTGTTGAATGTGGTCATGTCGTTCTGAAATTTGTCCGGATTTACCAACACATGCTTGCCAGCAATTAACTCTGTAACAATTTCTTTTAACCCAAAACTGTCCATTTGAATATATTTCTTCAGCGATTCATAGGTTTCGGTTTTTGTCCAATAGTTGTTAAACTTTTTCCTCATCATCGCTTCCACAACAGATTTCGGATTGTAGACCGACAGTCGGTTTAATCTGTAACCATCATACCATCTTTTTGTTTCGACAAAATCCATGCTATAATTTTGACAAAGCGATTTAACTTCATCTTCCGTAAAACCCACGAATTCCTCTAAAGGTTCAGCGTCCGTCATAGAATATTCATCAAACATATTCAATGCAGAATGTTCGCCGTATTTTTTAATAGGCAAAATACCGGTCATATAGGCAAGCGCCACATATGGCTGATCTTTCAGTAAGTTTCTCAAAAAATCAAGATACTCTTTTTGTGCATTCAAATCTGATTCACGAATGCGAAAGATACAGTCCCACTCGTCTATAATAAAAACAAACTGTGTTTCTGTTTCTGAATAGATATTTTCCATAATTGAAGCAAGATCTTCTTCAAAGAACTCTATATCGGAAAATGCACGTTTTAATTCTCGGGTCACTTTTCGTTCCAACATTGATAGCATATCATGAATCGTGTCTGTACGACTTAAAAATTGTTGTATATTCAAATAAATTACATTATACTGATTCAGATGTTTTTCAAAATCAGGATGACGTGCTATTTTGAAATTTGCAAATAATTTTATGGAATCACATCCACAGCTATAGTATGCTACCAGCATATTTGCTGCCATTGACTTTCCGAATCGTCTTGGACGACTTACACAGATATTTTTATGCAGAGTTCTCATTTTTTGATTGGTATAAGCAATCAATTCTGTTTTATCAATGTAAATATCTGAATGTACCGCCTCATAGAAATTTATGTTATCTGGATTCAAATAAATTCCCATATTCTACACCTCCGTCCCATTATTAATTTTAGTATACCATTTTTGCGGCAAAAAATCAAGCATTTACAGTAATCACTTTTCGTGAATGATACCCTTTTGTAGGGGCGAGCATTGTTCTTGAATCGAAAAATATATAAATTCACGGACGACTGATGATTGCCCCTACAAAAACAATTTTGTATTACAAACACTATCAAAGTTGATTTCTTGCCAAAAGGAGTGACTAAAGGTGAATTTAAAGAAATTTACGTTTATACCAATCGCAAAGAATGGCTATAAATTGAAATTTGCAAGCTCTTTATTTACCTTGTTTTCGCATAGCTTCAACAGCATTATCAATGCTATCCGATACATTAGACTTAGACCACTCAGACCAAAACTTAACCGTTGCACTATTGGGTTCAATTCTAGGTTTGTCTATAAGAATTCTGCTTGGTAATAAACTCGCATCTCCTACAGCAATTGCTTCACCGACATCAAGAATAGGTAATAAGTCTGCAAAGTTTCCTATACTGTCAGGCAGCAATTTTTTTATTACATTCTGATCATCTGAGTTTGTCAACCTCATAGCAATAAAATTACTGCTTTGACTCAAAACAGTATGATTTACTTCGGAGGGCCGTTGACTAATAACTACCAATCCAACACCGTATTTCCTTCCCTCTTTTGCAATTCTCTCAAAACTATGCAAACTTGAAACTTCAACACCCTGCTGTGCATTTGCCGGGATATACAAATGAGCCTCGTCACAGAAAATTGCAATGGGATTAAGTTTATCTTTATCCATCCATTGTTGCACAGAAAAAATCAATCTTGCAATAAGAGAAACCATCAACGGTAAAATATCCGATGGAACTTCTGAAAAGTCTATAATTTTAACTCCTCCGGACTGGCTAGCAGGTGACATTAATTGTTTGCAAAGCTTATTCATATAATCATATTCTAACAATGATTTATCACTTGAAAACATAAAGTTCAATCGCTTATCAGAAACTTTGGAACTTAGACGTTGAATAAACCTTGACAGTTTTCCGTTAAAGTCACCATTTTTTTCACGACCGCCATCACCTTTAATACGTTCTGTATTTTTGCTATCTAAAAATGACAGTACATTATCTATATTATACGGAATAGGGCTATCAATCGTAATACCATCAGATAAATTAAGGAAACACTGATTAAATCTTCCCATTGAGCTACAAATATGGTATAATAG